>SLHT01000170.1 GCA_007136055.1 Syntrophomonadaceae bacterium | reverse complement strand
TCTGGGGCGCGGGCCGTAAGCAGTATTGTTCCGCCCCGGTGAATAATATCAGCCACCGAACCGGCCTCCATATCATAGAAGCTATTGTCGTTCAGTAAACCGGCATATCCCCGCCGGATGCCACAAACCCTGTATCCTATACTAATCCCTCTACGAACAACCGCCCGGACAGCGGCATTCATACCGGGAGCGTCACCACCGCTGGTTAATACAGCTATTTTACCCATCTTTAGCTGCTCCTTTCTTGTTGCTATACAGTCTCTTGATCCCCGACCTGCTCTATTACAGCCCCTGGTCCGAGCAGGCTTTCCAGGCGCCTTCGACAGGAGGGGTGATCACGGATCCAGTATTCCTCTTTTAAGATCAGCGTTTTATTGTCATTCTTGAAAAATAGACACACGGGAATTTCGCCGTTTTCAGCCACCAGGGTATCTTTTAAGCTTTGCAAAACCGTACTATCATGTTCTTCACTTATTATCAGCCGATAATATTTTTTTTCACGGTTTAAAGGCTTTATCGATTCGGCAAGGATCTTTACATCTTCTTCTTCTTTTAAATCCGTCCGGCCTTCAACCAGCAGCAGGTTATCTTCCTTGAGGTAATCATTGTGGTTTTCAAACAGATCCGGAAATATAACCAACTCCACACTGCCGGTCAGATCTTCCAGTTTGACAAAAGCCATCTGCTTATTCTTCTTAGTATAGAAATTACGAACAGCGACTAGAATGCCCCCGACTTTCACGTGGTGGTTATCACCTGCTCCGGACAACTCTGCACAGGGGGTTAGATTGGGCATATTTTCCAATATTAGCCGGTAAGGTTCAAGTGGATGTCCGGAAATATAGAGACCAAGCATTTCTTTTTCCAAAGAAAGTCTTTCTTTATCTGTAAAAGGCTCGATATCGGTGAGGTTATCGGTAAGCAATTCCTCCTGAACACTGTCTTCCATCAGCGAAAACATTGAAATCTGGCCCTGTTCCCTTTCTCTTTGCACCGAATGGCCCTGGGCGATAATATCCTCCAGGATACTAAGGTACTGGGCCCTGTGCCCGCCAAGAGAATCAAAAGCGCCGCACTTAATCAGGCTTTCCAATACCTTGCGGTTACAGGAACGCATATCTACCCTGGATGCAAAATCGCGCATTGATATAAAGGGCTTTTCCCTCCTGGCCCTGACAATAGATTCAATCGCTCCCAAACCAACATTTTTTACTGCAGCCAAACCAAATCGAATCCTGTTTTCCCCGATCGGCGTAAAATGTGTTTCACTTTCATTTATGTCCGGAGGCAGAAGTTCAATTCCCATCCGCTTGCAATCGGCAATATATAAAGCCACCTTGTCACTGTTTGAATAATATACAGTCATCAATGCCCCCATGTATTCTACTGGATAATTAGTCTTTAAGTAGGCTGTCTGGTAGGCAATCATGGCATAAGCAGCGGCATGCGACTTGTTAAAGCCATATGAAGCAAACTTAAGAATCAAGTCATATATTTCGGAAGCCAAATCCTTAGAATAACCGTTTTCCATACAGCCGTTAATAAACAGCTGCTGCTGCTCGTCAAGTATTTCCATCTTCTTTTTACCGATCGCCCGGCGCAGTAAATCTGCCTGTCCGAGAGTAAAACCGGCCATGCGGGCGGCAATTTCCATGATTTGCTCCTGGTAAACGATAACCCCATAGGTTTCATTTAATATCGGTTCAAGGACAGGATGCGCATATTTAATCTGCCTTTTGCCGTGTTTGCTTTGCACAAACACAGGGATCTGTTCCATTGGCCCCGGTCGGTATAAAGCCACTACAGCTATGATATCTTCAAATTTATTGGGCATCAGTTCTCTGAGGACAGAACGCATACCGGTACTTTCCAACTGAAAGATCCCCGTAGTTTCTCCCCTGGAAAGCATCTCAAAAGTTTTACTGTCTTCAAGCGGCACCCTGTCAATATCTATTGTCGTCTCGTGACGTTTCTCAATATTCTCAAGCGCCTCGCCAATAATACTTAAAGTCTTCAGGCCGAGAAAGTCCATCTTTAGAAGACCGAGATCTTCAAGGGTGCCCATCGGAAACTGGGTTACAATTGTATTGTCAGTGGTCTTATAAAGAGGGACAAAGTTAATTAACGGTTCCTCGGCAATCACTACTCCTGCAGCATGGGTTGAAGCATGGCGCGGCATACCTTCGACTGCCATGGACATATCCAGCAGTTGGCCATAGTGAATCTCTTTGTATAGTGATTGCAATTCTTTACTCTGTTCCAGGGCCTTTTTAATTGTCATTTTCGGCTCATTCGGGATTAGTTTAGCTATGCGATCGACATCAGCATAGGGAATCGCCAGCGCTCTTCCCACATCGCGAACCGCTGCCCTGGCCGCCATGGTCCCAAAGGTTATAATTTGAGCTACTCTTTCCTGGCCGTATTTTTCACAGACATAATTCAAGATCTTGTCCCGCTTGTCATCGCAAAAGTCAATGTCTATATCAGGCATAGAAATGCGTTCCGGATTTAAAAAGCGTTCAAAGAGAAGGCTGTATTTTAGCGGATCAATGTTGGTAATCCCCAGGCTGTAAGCGACCAGGCTCCCAGCTGCTGAACCGCGTCCTGGGCCGACGATAACTTTTTCTCTTTTTGCATATTCGATCAGGTCCCAGACAATCAGGAAATAGTGGGCATAATCCATTTGTCGTATTACCTGCAGTTCGTATTCCAGACGCTTTTCCATCTCCGGCGCTAGATCCTTATAACGCTCCCTCATTCCTTCATAACAGAGTTCCTTCAGGTAGCTGTTAGGATCAGTGTTTTCGGACATATGAAACTCGGGGAGATAACGTTTAGAAAAATCTTTTTCCACGTTACAACGCTCCGCTATATGCAGACTGTTGCTGAGTGCTTCTGGATAGTCGGAAAAAAGACCGGTCATCTCTTCAGCTGTTTTAAAATAAAATTGATCAGATTCAAACTTCATCCGTTCCGTATCATTAACAGTTTTACCGGTCTGGATACAGAGCAGCACATCGTGCACTTCAGCATCTTCCTTCGACAGGTAGTGAACATCATTGGCTGCGACCATGGGGATGCCCTCTTTATGCGCTATTTCAAGTAAAGCCTTATTTACAATCTTTTGGTCAGGGATACCATGGTCATGCAGTTCAAGGAAAAAATTATCTTTTCCGAACAGGTCTCGATAATAACGGGCTGCTTCATATGCTTTCTCAAGCTGCCCTTTAAGGATCATGTTCGGTATTTCACCGGCCAGGCAGGCGCTCAGTGCAATAATGCCTTCCCTGCATTCCTCCAGCAGTTCACGATCTATACGAGGTTTGTAATAAAAGCCTTCAAGAAAACCCGATGAAACAAGGCGCATCAAATTCCGATAACCTGTATTGTTTTCAGCAAGCAAAACCAGGTGGTGTTGAAAATCATCTTTTTTAGGTTCCCTTTGAAAACGGGAACGCGGGGCAACGTATACTTCGCAGCCCAGGATAGGCTTGATTCCCGCCTCCCTGGCTATCCTGTAAAAGTCAATTATTCCAAACATGGTTCCGTGATCAGTAACCGCCAGGGCCGGCATACCCAATTTTACTGCACGATCGATCATTTTCCTGATTCTTGCCGCTCCGTCAAGCAGGCTGTACTCACTGTGACAGTGCAGGTGAACAAACTTTTCCTTACCCAATCTAGACCAACCTCAATTCATGAACATATTTAGGAGTCCGGCAACTGAAGCTTTCAAGCGGTTTCATAAGAACACACCTGTCTACCTTAATGTTATAGTTTCGACTATTTACGCGGGAGATCCTTTACCGATTTTACTTTTTTCGGATTAAGCTTTGTGGTACAATAAAGAAGAAGATATACTTTAGTGGAAAATGGCTTAACTGCTACTGCAGGCATATCGCACTAACAGACCTTGTCTAAAAGGAGTTTTGCCTTGTTTGAAGATCGGGAAACTCGTCTGGCCTTAAGAATTGTTCTTATCGCTGTTGCTGTATTACTTTTGCTATGGGCACTGTATGTCCTGGTGCCCGTTATCTCGATGTTAATAATTGCTTTATTTATTGTCTATTTTATTAACCCTCTCGTCAAACTACTGATCAGCATAAAAATCAAACCGCTTTTTGCCGCAATTGTCGCATCATCAATAATCCTTTTCGCTATAATGCTCCTATTCTACCTTCTGATCCCTGGTTTAATCATCGAGATGAGACAGCTTCTAATTTTTCTCTCCACCGAGTTTATCCAGGATCTGCCGGGACTTATCGCAGATTTGGAGGAACTTGATGAGCGCTTTAACCTGCGCTTAACCGAAACATTTGTAGAATACTCTAACCAGTTTATCAGGCAGGCACCCGGTAATATCCAGCAACTGCTTCGAACTTTAACTTTAATATCTATGGACCTGGTAACCAGGGCCTGGATCATGCTGATCCTGATTTTTCTTGTATTCTATCTCGTTCAGGATCTCGATAAGGCCAAGCACAATATTACCCTGCTATTTCCGCAGATCTATAAAAAGAACGTTCTGCACATAATAAGCACTATCGATGAAAAAGTCGGGGCCTACATTCGCGGCACCCTGATAAAGAGTATCCTGGTCGGACTGCTCACCTGGCTCGGCCTTTCGATCCTGGGCATGCCCTTTGCCCTGATGCTGGGGTTAATAGCCGGAGTTTTTAATATTATTCTTTACATCGGTCCTTTTGTGGCGGCTGTCCCCGCTGTTTTATTAAGCATCATGCCCGACACACCCGGCATCCTTCTGGTTATATCCCTTTATGTTTTTGTCCAGATTTTGGATGCTTTTCTGTTTACTCCTTTTTTACTGGGCAAAGCCACCGACATAAGTCCACTGACAGTAATCATTATGGTTTTAATTGGCGCCCAGTTAATGGGCCTGCTGGGCATTATTCTCGCCATCCCGATTACCGCTACCGCAAAAGTCCTTCTCGTTGACTACTATCTCGATCGTCGCAAAGTTGAAGAAGCCAATCACGTTTAAACATAAAACTATCCTGGAACAATAATAAAATAACAGGTGCGCTGAAGAACAAGAAAACATTTTAATTGGCAGGCTCCTAGCTCATACCCGGGAAGCCCTGCTGTCGCAAGGCCTCGTAAAGGACAAGCGCTGCCGAGTTGCCAAGATTTAATGAGCGCGGGATCTGTTCAACCATCGGAATGCGCAGTGTTATTTCTGCCCGGGCAAGTATTTCCGGTGCTAAACCACTGGTTTCGCTGCCGAAAATTAGAAAATCATCAGTTTTATATTTTATCTGGTGGTAATAAACTTTGCCCCTGGTCGTAAAACAATAAAACCGGGACTGTGGGTAAGCATGCCTGAGAGCCTGGTAATTCGGGTGCACTTCAAGATCTAGATATTTCCAGTAATCAAGGCCTGAACGACGCACGTGGCTTTCAGAAAGTGAAAATCCAAGTGGTTCAACGAGATGCAGCTTCGTCCCTGTCATCACGCAGGTCCGGGCAACATTTCCTGTATTGGGTGGTATTTCAGGCTCTACAAGGACTAAATGCATCGTACAAACCTTTCTTTCCCATTAATTTAGGCTTTGCCCTGCCCCTTTAAATTCTCAACGACCTGCCTGATCACGATTATTATTCTTATCCTCTTTTTCGCTGCGCAGCGCTTCGGTAAAGTGCTTTAGCTTGGAGAGGACTTTATCGTTAAAACTGCCTTCAGTAAAAGTCCCTTCATCGTTCAGCTCACCTGTATCCATTCCAGTCAGAAGCTCAAGTCCTTCGTCAACAGTTTTTATGGTATAAATATTAAACTGTTTTTTATCAACAGCTTCAATTATTTCCTTTTTAAGCATTAAGTTTTTTCTATTCTGCTCAGGGATAATGACACCCTGACTATTATTTAGTCCGCGGGTCTTACAGGCCATAAAATAACCTTCAATTTTACTGTTAATTCCGCCTACAGGCTGCACCTCCCCTTTTTGGTTAATGGAACCGGTTACGGCTAAATCCTGGCGCAGCGGCACTTCCGCAAGGCTTGAAAGCAGGCTGAACAACTCAGCAGCCGAAGCGCTGTCTCCGTCTACACCGCCGTAAGACTGTTCGAAACATAAACTGGCTGTCAGGTTAAGGGGAACCAGCGAACCGTAGCGCATTCCCAGGTAACCGCTTAAAATCAGCACTCCCTTGTTATGAATATTGCCGCCTAAATCACTTTCCCGCTCAATATTGATAATACCTTTACGCCCAAGATACGTTGAAGCAGTAATCCGCGACGGCCTTCCAAAGCGATAATCACCCTGATCGATTACTGAGAGGGCATTGACCTGACCAGTTTTTTCGCCGTCCAGATCGAGTAAAATGTCCCCGTCCCTGATTGATTCAATCACTTTCTCCTCATATTTGTTTGAACGGTAGACCATTTCTTCCAGGGCTTTTTCCACGTGCTTCTTTCCAACAACCTCGTCTCCTTCGAGTTCCGCCCAGGCATCAGCTTCAAAAAGAAGATCTACAATTTCGTTAAAACGGGTACTCAGTTTTTCCTGGTTTTCTACCAGACGGGAGCTGTACCCGACAATCTCAATGACTCCGTCATATTCAAAAGGCCGCAGGTTCTGCTCATTGCAATGAAATGATATGAAGCTGGCCATTTTATTGACATTATTATTTTCCCGTTCCATTTCCGTATCAAAATCAGCTTTAATTTTGAAAAGTTTGCGAAAGTCTTCGTCATAGTAATAAAGCAACTGATAAAGTATGGGTATGCCGATCATAACCACCTTGATATTAAGAGGTATCGGTTGGGGTCTCAGTGTAGACATTGCTACCAGGCCAAAATGCTCGCTGATGTTTTCAATACGGATCTCGTTAGTCCTTAAAACTCTTTTTAACACCTGCCATGATTGGATGCTCGTCAGTACATCCCGGGCCTGGAGGATTAAATAACCCCCGTTAGCCCTGTGCAGGGACCCGGCTTTAATCATCGAAAAATCTGTAACCATCGCTCCGAATCGGTTTTCATATTCGACCCGGCCAACCAGGTTATAGTAAGAAGGATTGGTTTCGTAGATCATCGGGGCCCCTTCTGTTTCTCTATTATCAACAAGCAGGTTAACCGTGTAACGTTTTTCACTCTGCTCCTGGGTCTGCTGCTGAAGCATTAGCATCGGGTTTTGCTGTTCCTCATGATCACTGCGAAAATCAGTCAGGTTTGACAGAACATCTTCCTGGAACGCTTTTAGGTATTTTTTTACATCAGGATGATGGTCGTATTCTTCCATAAGCTCGCTGAAAAGGTGTCCGATGGCAGAAATGCCGACCCGGTGATCCAGCTCTTTCAGTTTTTCCTTCAATTCTTTTTCGAATTTTTGAATGCGGCGCATTATTTCCATTGCTTTCATCTGTACTTCAGACGACTTTATTTCCAGCTCATCTTTTTTTTCCTGTTCCAGGTTCTCATAATCCTCTTCGCTGATCTGCTCTCCATTCTGTAAAGGAACGGTCACAAAACCTGAGCTGGTCCGCTTCAGGGAAAACCCTTTTTCCTGGGCAGTTTTATTAAGTTCCTCTAAATGCTTTGCCCTTTCTTCCTGGTAATCCTTAACATAAGCTGCCTTCTGCCGCTCATAATCCTCACCCTCAAAAGCTTTCGGTATAGCCTGCTTCAAATCTTCCAGTAGCTCTTCGATATGGCGGCAAAAATCGTAACCTTTACCGGCAGGGAGATTGAAGGCAGTCGGTTCCCCGGGATTTTCAAAGTTGTAGACATAGACCCAGTCATCGGGAACCGGTTCATCTGCCGACAATTTTTTAATTATTGATTGAGCATAACTCGATTTGCCGGTCCCAGTCAGACCGGTCATAAAAATATTGAAACCGGGGCGCTTGATACGCAACCCAAACTCAGTAGCATTAACTGCTCGTTCCTGTCCTATCATGCCCTCAAGAGGAGGCACCTCAGCTGTCGTTTCAAATGTGATTTCCTGCTTAACGGAGTTTATCCTAAGATCTTTACCTTTTAGTTTTACCCAAGTCATCAACATTTCCCCTTTCTTCGGCATACAAGCAAATATTTTTTAAAAAACAAGCAGAACACAGCGGTTTACGGGCATGGCATATTGAACGCCCGTGTGCGATCAACTGGTGGTGGGCATTGCTCCAAATGTCCATCGGGATAACTTTTTTCAACTGAGACTCGACCAGATTTACAGTAGCTCCATCGGCAAGACCCAGGCGCCTTGAAACACGAAAAACGTGAGTATCAACAGCCAATGCCGGTTTGCCGAAGGCACTGCTGATAATCACGCTTGCGGTTTTTCGTCCGACACCAGGCAGCTTAAGCAGATCATCAAAGCTGTCCGGAACCCGGCCATTATGTTGTTCAACAATCATTTTTGCCGCGTTAACTAAGTGCTTGCTTTTATGGCGATAGAGGCCGCAGCTTTTTAGAAACGGTTCCAACTCGGAGGGCTTAATACGGGACAACTCAAAAGCAGATGGGACAGCCGCAAAAAGTTTTTCGGTAATCCGGTTGACCTGTTCGTCTGTCGTCTGTGCCGACAGGACCGTAGCAACAAAAAGCTGATATGGATTATCGTAAACCAATCCGGTTTTAGGATGCGGATAGTATGCCGCTAACTTTTCTAAAACAGAAGATATGTAATTTTCTTCGTTTTTTTCCAGCGCTATTTTTGACATGCTTTATTATAGATCGCGAATCCATGGAGGTAAAGTGCCGGGATGAACTTCGAGACGATAAAAACTTACAATTTTATTGTCCCCCTGGAGGCCAGTTCTTCGATGCCTGGCCGATCATACCCGAGAGACTGCAATATCTCCGCTGTGTGCTCACCGTGGCGCGGTGGCGGGAGACGAACCTGCCCAGTCTGCCCTGAGAAAAGCAGCGGAAAACCGGGCATTATTTCAGTTCGGCCTTCAGCGTTTTTAACTTTAATCCAGTAGCGCCCGATGCGGTTTAAAGGGTGCTCAACAGCTTCCTCGAGGCTTAAGACAGGTTCACAACAAGCATCGCCGTCAGCAAATAAGTTTTCCCACTGTGCCCTGGTTTTATTTTTGAACAAGTCCTGCACTTCGCGGATCAACCTCTCGCGCCCTTCCTGCTCAAACTGAAGTGCAACCCACTGCTTTCTTCCTACAGCTTCACAAAAATTTTGCCAGAATACAGGTTCAAGAGCGCCGAGGCTCATGTACTTACCGTCTGCTGTTTCATAAATATTATAGCAGGCAAAAGCGCCGGTAATCGGGCCGCTCCCGCGCCTGGCTGTGTCTTCAGAACTGTTTACCGCGGAAGCGGCCAGGGTTAGCCAGGGTAATAATCCCCGGGTCATCGATATGTCTGTAAAGCTGCCCCTGCCGCTCTGCTCTCTCTGGTATAAGGCGATCATAATACCGCTTAAAGCCATCATTGCTCCACCGGCAATGTCAGCAACCTGTATCGCCGGCATTTGTGGAGAACCGCCTTTTTCAGCGCTGAGATCAAGCACGCCGGATAAAGCAGTATAATTAATATCATGACCGGCCCGATCCCTGTAAGGCTCCTCCTGGCCGTAACCGGTCAACGAGGCATAGACAAGCCTTCTGTTAAGCCGGCTAAGCTCACTGTAGCTTAAACCTAAGCGGTTCATAACCCCGGGTCTGAAACCTTCAATTAAAACATCGGATTTTTCAGCCAGTTTTTTAACTGCCGCGCGGCCTTCTTCAGTTTTAAGGTTAACAGCAAGGCTTTTTTTGTTGCGGTTTAGCTGGCGGAAAAAAGAACCGCTGCCTTCAAAATAACGGCCGACGAACCGTGTGGGGTCGCCGGCATTGTGATCCTCTATTTTAACAACTTCGGCCCCGTAATCTCCCATTAACATTGTGCAGAGCGGGCCCGGCAGCAGACGGGTCAGATCTATGATCATTAAGCCCTGCAGGGGCAGTTTATTTGCGCTGCTGCCGCTCTCCATTACCTGTGCGTATAATGAGGCAGTAAAATCGGACCTACCCGGTTATCTGCCGCATTTGTCTCTTCTAATTCCCTGTTATAAGCTTCTACATGCTCCAGGGTGAGCTTTCCGGGAACGGGCATATCTTTACTTTTTGCCGCGGCATCTCTTCCTGCCCTGCGGCCAAAAACAATAATATCAAGCAGTGAATTGCCCATCAGGCGGTTAGTCCCATGAATTCCGCCTGCGGCTTCACCGGCCACATAGAGATTTTCAACAGTACTGTGTCCGCTGTCATCAATCAATAACCCGCCGTTTTGGTAATGCAGGGTCGGGTATATTAACATCGGTTCTTTACGAATATCAACGCCAAAGCGCTGAAACTGGCGCAGCATGGCCGGCAGCTGTCTTTCAATTGTTCCTTCTCCATGGGTCAACTCCAGGATAGGCGAATCCAGCCAGATTGCGGTAATACCCGTCGGCAAGGGCACTCCTAATCCGCGCTCTTCACACTCGCGGATGATAGCCGAAGACTCAACATCCCTGGTCTCCAGGTGGTAGACAAACTGTTCACCGTTGATATTTAGTGGCGTTGCGCCCAGTCCACGGGTCTTTTCTGTTACAAGCAGGCCTAAAAGCTGGGGCGGAAAAGCCCCGCCAGTCGGATGGTACTGGATAGAATCGGCATAAATAGTCTTCGCCCCGGCCCGGTAACCCATAATCAAACCATCTGCAGTAGCTCCGTAGTGGTTACTGGTCGGGAAACCGCGGTAATGCAGCCTGCCCGAACCGCCGGTGGCAATAATTACCGTTTTGGCGCGTGCAAACTGGTACTCTTCTGTTTCGAGGTTATAGAGAACTGCGCCTGCAGCCCGACCTTGTTCATCAAGCAGGATCTCAACGGCAGCGCTGAATTCCACCACGGTGATTCCCTGGTTGTAGACTTCATCTCTTAAAGTCCTCATAATTTCGGCGCCGGTATAATCGCGGGCAGCATGCATCCGCTTCCGCGAAGTACCGCCACCGTGAATTGTAATCATTTGGCCATCTTCTTTCTTATCAAACATGGTGCCCATATCTTCCAGCCACTTGATTACCAGGGGTGCGTCCATGACCAGGGCCCGGGCCAGTTCGGGGACATTTTCGAGCCTTCCTCCACCCATCACATCCAGGTAATGAATCGCCGGTGAATCATTTTCCTTGTCGGCAGCCTGGATCCCGCCCTGTGCCATCATTGTATTGGCATCGCCAAAGCGCAGCTTGGTAGTAAGCAAAACATCAGCCCCCGCTGCATGGGCATCCAGAGCCGCTGATGCCCCGGCACCGCCGCCACCTATAATCAGCACGTCAACATCGTAAGCGGGCTCTGCATTAAGATCCAGCTCCACATCGCGCAGGGGGCTCCATGACTCAAAAACATCGGCCATTTCAGTAGGAAGACGGGCCCCTTTGTTCACACCTACTTTAATTTCTCGAAACCCATCCTCGATGTAATCAGGGTGGAACTTCTTTAATACATCTTGCCGCTCTTCCTGGGTCATCCGCGGGAAATTGACGCCGACCCGGGAGGGCCTGGTCTCTTCAACTTTCTTCATCAACTCTTGTAACTGTGGTGTATACGTCAACTTAATTGCTCCTCCTCTCCAGGTCTACTTTTCGATTTCGCGTTCATTATACAGCTCTTGCAGTTTTTCATGATCCGCTGTTACCAGGGCGTCTATTTCGGCATCCATTTCGCCGTCTTCTATCGCTTTCGCTCTTTTCACCAGGAACGGATCCGGCTTGGCGATATAGCGGCTGTACAGCCGACGAGCGGTTAGAGCAGCATTATAGTGGACTATATTTGCCGGGCAGCGTGAAACACAGAGCCCGCACATCAGACAGTCAAAAGAAATATCGGCCGCGCCGGCAAAATCACCACGCTGGCAATAGGCTATATACTGCATCACATCAATATCCTGGGGGCAGACCTTATTGCAGGAACTGCAGCCCAGACAGCGGTATACTTCAGGGTAAAGCTGGGCAAAGTGGCCCATAGAAGGTTTAATATCCTCAAGATTGTAATTAGCTTTGCGCCCCGGGAAAAATGGTATCTGGGCCAGGTACATCCCGTCTTCTACCTTGGTCTGACAGGCCAGGCCAACCTGAAGCTCATAGTCGTTAGCCATCCTGAAAACGGTAGCACAGGCTCCGCAAAACCCGGCCCTGCAGCCGCAGCCGCGTGTAAGCTGGTAACCGGCATATTCCATGGCATCCAAAATAGTCAGCGTTTCCGGTACCGTATAACGCTTGCCCATTAAATATATATCAACCATTTTTATTTCGTCTGTCATATTTTCCTCCTCAATTACTCGGCAGGCGGAGCCGGGATAAAGCCACTATCCATAGCCGCCTTGGTCTGATCCTGGGCTCTTTTTATTGTTTCTTCCGCTTTTTTATAAATCTCTTCACGGCTTGGCTTGATCCTGGCTAAGCCTTCTTCAATTGCTTTCATTGCTGTCGCGGTAGCAACGCGAGGAAATACTTCCCACATATCCATCGTCGGCAGGATCATTTCCGGATCCATCCCATCTTTGGGAGCGCAGGCAGCCAGCTCTTCAGCTGCCGCAATACACATCGTATCTGAAATGCCGGAGGCCTGAACATCTAAAACTCCGCGGAAAATAGCGGGGAAACCGAGCGAGTTATTAACCTGGTTCGGGAAATCAGAACGGCCGGTGGATACAATCTTTGCTCCTGCATCCAGCGCTTCCCAGGGCCAGATTTCAGGAATCGGGTTTGCGCAGGCAAAAACGATAGCGTCTTTGGCCATGCTCTCAATCCATTCTTTTTTAATTGTGTCGGGGCCCGGTTTAGATAACCCGATTAAAACATCTGCGCCCTTGCAGGCATCTTCAGCATCAGTCGTCAAGCCTTCGCCATTGGTCTTCTGGGCCAGTTCCCATTTTACCGGGTGTTCTTCCTTTAGCTCAGTGCGGCCCTTGTGCAGGGTGCCTTTACTGTCTATCATAATAATCTTTTTCATGTCAGCTCCGGCAACTTCAAGCAGACGAATGGTACAGATATTAGCTGCCCCGGCGCCAAGCAGAACTATTTTTGCATCTCCTATCTTTTTATTGACAATTTTTAGTGCATTAATCAACCCAGCCAGGGTAACCAGGGCGGTTCCCTGCTGATCATCATGCCAGATCGGAATATCACACTCTTCCCTTAAGCGGTCAAGGATGTAAAAGCACTTCGGGCTGGATATATCCTCCAGATTAATCCCTCCGAAGCAGGGCTGCATCATCTTAACAAAGTTAATTAACTCGTCAGCATCTTTTGTATCAACACAAACCGGGAATGCATCAACTCCGCCCAGGTATTTAAAGAGCAGCGCTTTACCTTCCATAACCGGCATACTTGCCTCGGGGCCTATATCACCAAGGCCCAATACCCGGGTGCCATCTGAGACCACAGCTAAAAAGTTACCTTTATTAGTATATTCATAAACCAGTTCTTTTTTGTCGGCAATCGCCCTGCACGGTTCGGCTACACCCGGTGTGTACCAAATGGCAAAATCACCGATATTACGCACACAACACTTAAGATTGACTTCAATTTTTCCCTTGTAAAAAGGGTGCAAGCGCATTGCGTCCTGGGCCGGCTTTTTCGCCTTGGCCAATAATTCGTCTTTATTCATCTTCACCTGTCCCTACTTTCTGTTTAAAATTATTTACCTGCTCACTGTTTACTTTCACTTTAATCGAATATCATCAATCCAAGATTCTAACTTCCAGGTCTAAGCTATATTTTGCCTGAACCTTTCCTTAACCTTTCCTGAACCTTTCCTGAACCTTTCTATTCGGCTTCAAATTCTGGCTTCCGACCGCCGAAAATCTATCTTGCGTACTCCCTGGCGCCTTCAGCATAAAGATCGTTGCCGTACGCATCATTGACCACTGTTGCCGGAAATTCTTCTACCTCGAGGCGATGTATTGCTTCAGCGCCCAGCTCAGGATAGGCTACCACTTCACATTTTTTAATTTTCTTGGAAAGCAGCGCGCCTGCACCGCCTACCGCGGCCAGGTAAAGCCCTTTATGCTTTTGAAGGGCATCTTTAACCGTCTGGCTGCGCAGCCCCTTGCCGATACAGGCTTTCATTCCTTTTTCCAGCATCTGCGGCGTGTAGGCATCCATCCGTCCGCTGGTAGTCGGGCCAGCTGATCCGATCGCCTGGCCCGGTTTCGCTGGGGTCGGGCCGACATAAAAAATAAACTGGCCGTTTAAATCGATGGGCAGTGATTCCCCTTTGTCCATTAACTCAACCAATTTTTTATGAGCAGCATCTCTTGCCGTATATATAACTCCGCTAATCAGGACATTGTCACCTGATTTCAAGGCCATTACATCTTCATCACTCAGGGGAGCCTTAATTTTTTTTGGTTCCATTCCAAATTACCTCCTCTCGTAACACTGCACTAAATAACCCTTTCCAGGTGCCTGCAGGCATGACAGTTAATATTAACCGCTGCTGCCATACTGGCTATGTGAGATGGATAGTCTTCAATATGAACAGCTAAGGCAAAAGTCCTTCCACCGAAACCCTGGGGACCGACTCCCAGATCGTTTATTTTATCCTTAATTGTTTTTTCCAGCTTGGCAAACCTGCTGTCGGGGTGACTATCGCCTACATGACGGAAAAGCGCCTTTTTGGCTTGTACTGCAACTTTGTCAAAGGTCCCCCCGATGCCCACACCGACGACTATCGGCGGACAGGGGTTCGGCCCCGCTGCCTTTACATGGTTAACTACAAAATCAATAAATCCGGCTTCCCCATCCGAAGGCTTGAGCATCTTCACTGCGCTCATGTTCTCACTGCCGCCCCCTTTAGGTGCAAAGGAAATTTTCACCTTGTCTCCCGGCACAATATCGGTATAGATTACGGCAGGTGTATTATCGCCGGTATTCTTACGTTCATAAAGTGGATCTTTGACAATTGATTTACGTAAATAACCTTCCTCATAGCCCCGCTTGACCCCTGCATTGATCGCTTCATCCAGTGTTCCGCCGGTTAAGTGAACTTCCTGCCCCCATTCAACAAAAAAAACAGCAAATCCCGTATCCTGGCAGATCGGTATTTGCTCATCGCGGGCAATTTCCGCATTCTCAATCAGCTGTTTCAATACCTCTTTTCCGGTCGGCGATTCTTCCGTTTCCAGGGCATCCTTTAACAGACCAAAGACATCTTCTCCCAAATAAATATTCGCCTCTTCACACATTTCGGCCACATGATCGGAAATAGTTGACGCGGCAAGTTCCCGCAAAACCAGACACCTCCCTGTTAGTCTTGTGTACTTAGCTGCTAAATAACTTGTTACCATATAAATTTCTGCTTGTTGTTTTAAAATTCCTGCCTGCTATTATAGAATTTACTATAATTCTAAAATTTATTTTCTAACATGACGACATAACGTCGACATTAAGCTTTGAACCCTTTTAAAAATCCTTATTCACAGCCTTTTGAAGCAGCTATTCTCTCCATCAGCATTTCCCAGTCATGATCTACTTCTTCCTGCAGGGCATCCACCCTGATATCTTCCATTTGCTTAAAGCGGCGCTGACTACTCAAGTAATCCTTTAGCGGTGTTCTTTTTCCCTCGGGCTGGCAGGTCATTTTCCATGAAACTCCGTTTATAATCTCGTAAAGAGGGAAAAACCCTGTCGAAACGGCCAGCCTGGAGAGATGGATCGTATCTGAAGATTCCGTGCCCCAACCGGGCGGGCAGGGCGACAAAATGTGTATGAAACGAAAACCCCTGATTTCCTGGGCTTTTTTAAGCTTATTTTCCAGATCTTCCGGGAATGCGACTGTAGCCGTGGCGGCGTAAGGTACACTGTGGGCGGCCATGATCCGCATGATATCTTTTTTCTGGCCTTCTTTAAACAGCGGGTAAGGAGCTGTATTAGTACGGGCTCCAAAGGGGGTAGCGGAACTGGTTTGCATCCCCGTGTTCATATAAGCTTCGTTATCATAACATACGAAGATGTAGTCTTCATTACGCTGGGCCGCTCCCGATAAAGCCTGCAGGCCTATATCGAAAGTACCTCCGTCTCCGGCCAAAACCACCACTGTTGTGTCGTGCATACCCTTAACGTTAAGGCCCCGCCTCACGCCGCTGCCTACAGATCCTGCGCTTGGAAAGGGACAGTGCAGGATCGGGCACTTGAGAGCGGTTAGCGGCGGCATCCCTGTAATAATACTCCAGCATGATGCGGTTAAAACCAGGGCTAGATTTGCTCCCAGGGCTTTGGTCAGGTAGCGGACCGCGAGGGCTGCTCCACAACCGGGACAGGCATTGTGCCCGGCATAAAGCATTTCCGGCTCACGGTTCATCTCTTCTATCCTCATTTTAAATCAACTCCCCACTTTTGCTCAACATGCTCTTCGGTCTTTGCTTCTCTCAGGATACTTTCCAGCATTTCATAAGTCAGATCTATACCTCCGGCCAGGATTATATCCTGCACCGCAGGCGGTTTTTTCAGATCATAAACGGCAGACCGCAATTCCTGGGCAAATATCCCACCCATACCTGTCGAGCAGTTCCGGTCAATAACTATTACTTTTTCCACATCATGTGCTTCAAGGACACTGCGTAGATCTGCGCATGGAAACGGTCGGAACATCCTGAGTTGAATTAAACCTGCTTCTTTAAGCTTGGGCAGCGACCACCTTACTGTCTCGGCAGTTGCTCCCGCGGCTAAAAAAACGGTTTTAACTCCCGGCGGGATAACACTGTCGATTATGCCATAGCTTCGGTCGAATGTTTCTTTAAATTTCGCGTTGATTCTCTGAAACACCTCCGGCGCCCGCAGCATAGTATCGTGCCGGTTTCTAATTAAATGGATTTGGTTATCACCGGTCGTCAGTCCGTGCATGTTTGCAGGTGAACCTGGCCTGATTTGGGCCTTGAAAGAAGGCGGGCCGATAAAATTTCGCCCTGCATCCTGTTCGGGCACATCTACCGCTTCGTAAGTGTGTGAAATATAAAACCCGTCAAAGACAACCATACAGGGCAAGAGCAGTTCTTCACTGAGTAGAAAAGCCTGCATTGTAATATCGAATACTTCCTGCGCACCTGAACAGTAAATCTGCATCCAGCCTGTATCACGTTGGCTGAGACTGTCGCCCTGGTCGGGATCAAGGCACCACGGGGCACCGATAGTCCGGTTTACATTAGCCATTACAATCGGCACACGGGCCCCGCTGCACCAGTGAATCATTTCATGCATGTAGGCCAGTCCATGTGAAGCGGTAGCCGTAAAAACCCTGGCCCCTGCAGCTGCAGCTCCATAACAACAAGCCAGGGCAGCGTATTCTGACTCCACACTGACAAAATCACAACCCAGCTCACCTTTGGCGTCATAATTAGCCAGGGTTTCAACAATCGCTGTCTGGGGTGTAATCGGGTAAGCAACTACCAGGTCTACACCTGTTCTTTGCACAGCTGCTGCTGCGGCCTGACTGCCACTCATTATTTCAAAAGGCATCTCTATTTGCCTCCTTCCATTACCAGGGCCCGTGAGGGACATTCTCTAAAACAAATACCGCAACCCTTACAATAATCCATATTAAGCTCATAACGGCCGTCTACAAAGTCGACTGCCATATCCGGACAAAACAGGTAACATATTCCACATGAATTACAGGTTCCGCAGCCGAGGCATCGTGATGCTTCCGCGAATGGGACAGCCTGTTTATCCTGCAGCTGCAAATTTCCCTTTGCTTCAAGGTTCAACTCTTCAAATTTCACTGGCGATTGCTCGGCCTTTAAAAGTTCCGGGTCGGGCAGGCCTTCAATGCGTGCCTTAATCGCCAGTGCGGCAATCCGTCCCGCACTGATCGCTTCGGGAACAGTTGCCGGACCACTGACCAGGTCACCACCGGCAAAAAAAGCGGCCGGATTGTCCAGAAAACCGAACAATGAATAATCTCTTTCCTGGCCCAGGGCCATTATAACTGTTCCGCAGAACTTACGGAATGAACGGCTTTGATCAATAACCAGCCCTTCAAGGTTTGTCTTGCAGTGGTCGAAAATGATGCTGTTTACAGCCTGTCCTTCTGCTGCAATTTCCCTGGGCAGCGCATTACAGATCAGTTCGACCCCTTCATGTTCTGCTGCTTCGACTTCAACCTGTCCGGCAGGCATCTCCGCCCTGCTGCGACGGTAGATCAGGCTGACATGATTAACACCGCTCAGGCGTAAGGCGCTGCGGGCACTATCTACGGCGGCATTGCCACCACCGATAACCACAACCGGATCGGCTATTGCCGTGTCCTCCCCGCTGTTAAGCCGTTTCAAAAAGTCAAGAGCATTCCAGACGCCCCTACTGTCCTCCCCCTTAATTCCGGAAATACGGGGTTTCCATGCTCCGGGTGCCAAAAATACTTCGTCGAAGTCAGCGTATAACTCCGTAAGGGGGATATCTGTACCGATATTACAACCTGTGATAAACCTTATCCCCTCATCTTCAAGCAGAGCCAGCTCTTTTTGTAAAACCTTGCGCGGCAGGCGGTATTCAGGGATCCCTAAGGCAAACATGCCTCCTACCACTTTTTCCCGTTCAAAAACTGTAACCTTATAACCACCTTTGTTTAAATAGTACGCGCAACTCATTCCTGCAGGACCTGAACCGACAATGGCTACGCTACCTTTTACGCTTTGCGGTTTAACTGCAGCAGGGCGATAGTTATCTAAGCGCCACTGCCCGACAGCTCTTTCCACAGACGGAATGTCAATCTCCTGGTCCAGCTGACCTCGATTACAGTCTTCCGTACAGGGATGGAAGCAGACATAACCGGTCAGGGCCGGAAAAGGATTATATTGACTCATAATCTGCCACGCTTCTTCCCACTTTTCCTGCTTGACCGCTTCCATCCATGCCGGTATTTCACCGTCTAAAAGGCAGCCCTGGCGGCATGGCGAAAGCCTGTCCGCTCGCTCAGGGGTCAAAAAACGCCATTCCCCGGTTTTATTAACCATACTTGGCTCTGTCCCACAGGCATAACATACTTCCTCTTTAATTACTTCAGGTAACAAGGCCTTCCACCTCCTTAACACTCTCGTATCCTTCGCTGACAGCGCTTATATTGGCATCAATTCTGGCTGTAACCCTTTTTTTAATTGATTTAATCAGGCTTTCAAGGGAGGCAAAACCGCTTAATGAAGCCATAGCGCCAAGCATTACGGTATTGACCATCGGGAAGCTTCCGATAGCAAGTTTATGCTTCCAGGCTATTTCTGTGGCGTCAACCGCATATATACGATAAGGGCTATCCCCTACTGTGCTTAAAAAAAGATTGCCGCCTTTTGATTCCCCGGCATTAATCAGCAAAATACCACCGTCTTTTAAACCCGCAGTAGAGGTTTCTACAGCCAGGCTGGAATCATAAACTACAACATAATCTGGCTGGTAGATCCTGCTGCGCGGCATCAGGCGGTCCCTGCTGACGCGGATAAAGGCAGTTACTGGAGCGCCGCGCCTTTCCGCGCCAAAGAGGGAAAAAGCCCGCGCATAGTACCCATCATGGAAAACGGCCTCAACAAATATTGAAGCTGCCACCACAATCCCCTGGCCGCCTCGTCCATGTAACCTGAATTCAAACATCTCCTCCATGAATAACCATCCTTCCTTGCACTATTTTGCATGCTGTAATTGTTTGCCTGCAAAATATTGCACAGTTATTGTCACCCGGACAGAAAGTGTTCCGATTTCTCTTTCAGTTTCTCTTCGGCGATAATATCGGCTATCTCTTCTGGCAGCCGTTTCTGTTCTCGCGATCGGCGGAAGAGTTCTTTTAACCGACCTTCAATACGGGCAATATCTGTTTTGATTGCATCAACATCTTTGCCGCCCTGCCTGCTGTATTCAACAAATATTATGCCTCCTGCGTTTATAATATAATCAGGAGCATATAAAATGCCGCGTTCATGTAAAGCAGCGCCATATTTTTCTTCTCTCAAAACATTGTTAGCCGCACCGGCAACAATTCTGCAGCGCAGCAAAGGCAAAGATTCCTCGTTAATTGCTCCGCCACCTCCACAGGGCGTAAATATATCGCACTGTTGGGAAAATATTTCATCACGGCCCACCGCTTTAGCCCCCCAGAGCTCCACGGCCATTTCAACTTTGCTCTGGTCAATATCGGCCACAATAAGCTTTGCCCCTTCCTCTGCAAGATGCTTGCAGAGTGCCTGGCCGACACTGCCGATACCCTGCACGGCAATACAGAGCCCTTCCAGGTCAGGTGAACCGTACACCTCCTCTGCACAGGCCCTGATCCCTTTCCAGACCCCGAACGCGGTATATGGTGAGGGGCTTCCCAGGGTCCTGCCGCCGATAACATGACAAGTTTCAGCTTTTATGCAATCCAAATCATCTTCGGCCACACCCATGTCTGCAGCGGTAATGAACCGACCGTTCATTCTTTCCACACAGCGGCCATAAGCCCTGAACAGGGCTTCGCACTTGTCGCTGCAGGGATCTCCAATAATTACCCCCTTGCCGCCCCCTAAGGGCAATTCAGCCGCTGCCGATTTATAGCTCATCCCCCGGGCCAGATTCATTGCATCTTCGACTGCCGCATTCTCTGTCGGGTATAACCACATCCTGGTACCTCCCAGGGCCGGGCCCCGCACTGTACTGTGTATGGCAATCGCTGCCTGCAAACCCGTTGTTGCATCATGCATCAAAACCACCTCTTCAAACTCCTGTTCAGCCATCTTAGCCAGATAACCTGACATCAGCAACCCTCCCATAATTTTTGCTGCTAACACATATAGTATTGCAATTTTCATACCATAAATAGCAGGAATTGAGATTCAGGAGTCAGGATGAGGGGAAACAATATTTAAATAAGCTTATGGTGGTGAAGTTTGTTATAGAGGTTGCGAACTGAAATGTTAAGGCAGCGGGCTGCCTCGGCTTTGTTGCCGCCGGCATCATTTATAGCCTTCTGCAGGACACTTTTTTCCCAGGCGCGATGCATATCTTTTAATGTGCCATCGAGCGGCTCTGCGTCGCTGCCAATTATTTCAGGCGAAGAAATAAAGGGCATCATCAGGTGCTTTTCTTCAATAATAGTTTCATCGCGATCTAAGTTAATCAGGGCCCTGGCAATCACATTCTGCAGTTCGCGCATGTTGCCGGGCCAATCATATTCTTTAAGACGGCGGTAAACCGCAGGAGTAGTTTCAACCACGGTACGCCCGTATTCCTGGGCATAGCGGGAAAGGTAATGATTGACCAGGAGGGGAATATCACTTTTAATATCTCTTAACGGGGGCATTTCAATTGGAAATACGTTCAGGCGGTAGTAAAGATCTTTGCGAAACTGTTCTTTTTCGACCATCTTTTCCAGGTTCGCATTGGTAGCTGCAATTACCCGGACATCAATCCGGCGGGTCCGCGATTCACCGACCCTGATGATTTCACCTTCCTGGATCGCTCGCAAAAGCCTGCCCTGGGCTTCCAGGCTCATGGCCCCGATTTCATCGAGGAAAAGCGTTCCGCCTGTAGCCTCTTCAAAGTAGCCCTTTCGGCCGCCTTTTTTTGCCCCGGTGAAAGCGCCGTCGGCATAACCGAACAGTTCACTTTCGAGAAGGGTATCGGTCAAGGAAGCGCAGTTAACCCTGATAAAAGGCTTTTCCGCCCTGTCGCTGGCATGATGAATAGCATGGGCAAATAGTTCTTTGCCCGTCCCACATTCTCCGCGCAGCAGCACGCAGGCCGGTGTGGCTGCCGCCTGGGCTGCTCTATCGATCTTTTGACGTATCTGGTCGCTGTTGCCGATAATGTCATCAAAACTGTAGCGCGATTCAAGCTTCCTGACCAGGCGACGTGTCCGCTCCAGTTCTTCCATGACCCTTCGCAGTTCGGATATATCGTGGATTACCCCTACACTGCCTTTAAGTTCACTCTTGATAATCAAGGGAGCACAACTGACGATCACTTCCCGGCGAAAAGGTCCCACCTTCATGCGCACACCTTTAATCGGTCGGCCGGTCTGCAGGACCCGCATATGCACACTTTCTCCCTCTGCGATATCGACTGTAGCAGGTTTTTGGAGGACCTGTTCCTCGGTCATCCCCGTAATACGGATATAGGCGCGGTTAACCATTATGCCGATTCCATTTTCGTCGACCACGGAAACGGCATCGGAAAGTGAATCGATTATTGTCTGCAGCAGCAGCTTGCTATCGCTGTCACCGGCCAGTGAAGAAATTTTATCTACATCCAATTCCGTTTCACCTCAGCTAAACAACCATTGTCTGTATCAACTGTACACCATTGGCTGCACAACATGCAACCGTTAATATAATAGCTGACGAATCTTATACAGGGAAGCCCCGGAGCGCCGGTAACAATACAGCCAGGCTCTAGCACAGTTCCTTGAAGTCGTTTTCACTGATTACATTTACACCAAGCCGGCGGGCTTTTTCCAGTTTGCTGCCGGGTTCATC
>SLHT01000176.1 GCA_007136055.1 Syntrophomonadaceae bacterium | reverse complement strand
CTTTAAGGTTGATGCGATTACCTTTTTCTTAGGTGTTTTCTTTTCCTTTGTCTGGTTTATGACCGCCTGTTTTTCACCGGGATACATGAGTCATGGCCATAAAAAAGAGCGCTATTATGCTTTCTTCTTAATGGCCGAAGGCGGTTGTATGGGTACAATATTTGCAGGAGACCTGCTTGGCCTTTTTGTTTTCTTTGAATTTATGGCCCTGACCACCTATATCCTTATTGCTCACGAAGAAACTCCGGTTACCATGTTTGCCGGGGCTAAATATCTCTACATGACTGTTGGCGGGGGTTTGGCTGTCTTTTTCGGTCTTCTGACCATGTATTTTCTGACCGGGTCGGTCGCATTTACCCGCCCGGGTTTGATCACCGAGCCTTCCACCCTGGCCACTGCCGCCTTTATTGGTTTTATGATTGGTTTTGGTTTAAAGGCGGGGATGTTTCCTGTTCATGTCTGGTTGCCCGATGCTCACCCGGCGGCGCCTGCGCCTGTCAGCGCCGCTCTTTCGGGGATCATGCTTAAAACCGGGATCTACGGTATGATCCGGGTGACTTTCAATGTTTACAGCCCCGAGTTTATCCACAATATGAACTGGGATACGGTTATGCTGGTATTAGCGGCAATTACCATTTTGCTTGGTTCGGCGCTGGCCCTTTTGCAGGACGACCTGAAAAGGCGGCTTGCTTACTCCAGTATTGCCCAGATTGGCTATATTATATTAGGGATATTCCTTCTAAACGAGTCGGGCATGGCCGGCGGCCTCTACCACTTATTTACCCACGCCTTTATGAAAGGGCTTCTCTTCCTCTGTGCCGGTGCTATTGTTGTTCAGACCGGGATGCGCAATATCAGCCAGATGAAGGGAGTCGGTTTGAAAATGCCTTTTACCATGGTCTTTTTTACGATAGCTTCTGTAACCATGGTCGGTATTCCGCCCTTTAACGGTTTTATCAGCAAGTGGGAGCTTTCCATCGCTTCCCTGGAAGCGGGCCTGCCCATATTTGTAGCCATCCTAATTGTCAGCAGTCTGCTCAATGCCGCTTATTACTTCCCGATTGTGATTACCGCCTTTTTTGCTTCGGGCGAAGCAGATGAAGATCCTGTAAAGGCGCACGCCGCTGAGCATGCGCAGGATGTCCATGATCACCGTGAAGACACCGGCCATGGTGGTGAAGACGATGCTCATGACGCGCACGGTCCAAAGGAGAGGAAATACTGGAAAGAAGCGCCCTGGCACATGGTTGTTCCGATGGGTATCCTGGCTGCGGGCTGTGTTATTTTTGCCCTGCTGCCCGTAAACTGGCCCTGGGAGCTGGCCCTGCAGGCGGCAAGATTACTTTTTAGCATGTAGGAATACTTACAGTAATTAATCCGGATACATCTATTTTGACGGTTCAGAACAAACAAGTTTTGCTGCCATTTTGCCGGTTTTATTATTTACCGGCTGTTAGGGAGTTGTTTTTAGTCGCTATTTACCCGGCTTACCTTAAAGATCCGCCTTACCTAAAAGGAGCAGCAGGCTAATGAACGGAGCAGCAACCGAAAACTTTATAACCTCCGGTCTGCCGCTGGCCATCGCCCTGGTACCGATTCTTGCCGCGGCCCTTGTGCCCCTGGCCGGACGTTTCGGCGATCGCTACCGCAACATCCTGGTTTTGCTTATTACAGGGCTGGTCTTAGTTTTTTCTGTGTCGCTTTTGCGCCAGGTCTTCGTCCAGGGTGAAGTTTTAAGCCAGTTTTCAGTCGGTTTCGGTGACCTGCCGCTGTACTTCCGCGTCGATCGCCTCGGTGCGGTTTTCAACCTTATCTCCGCCCTGGTCTGGTTTTTAGCCACCGTTTTTTCTCTTTCCTACATGACCCACGAAAGCAGGCACAACCGTTATTATGTTTTTTACCTGCTGACCCTGGGCGGCTGCCTGGGCGTATTTCTTACCGCTGACCTGTTTAGCCTCTTTTTCTTTTTTGAAATAATGTCCTTTGCTTCCTACCTGCTGGTCATTCACACCCAGAGTGAAGAAGCGATGAAGGCAGGCAGGCTCTATCTGTACCTCGGTGTCTTCGGGGGGCTCTGCATTCTGGCCGCGGCGATCATGATCTACTGGTTTACGGGAACCGTGGAGTTGACGCCGATGCTCGAACAATTACTGCTCCTGCCGGCGCGTACCCTGGTTGCCATACTTTTAGTAATCGGCTTCGGCATCAAGGCCGGGATGGTGCCTTTGCATATTTGGCTGCCTAAAGCGCACCCTGTTGCCCCTGCTCCGGCCAGCGCCCTTTTATCGGGGATTATGATTAAAACAGGGGCTTACGGCATAGCCCGGGTTGCAACCGTGATTTACACCCCGGAGGCAGCGGAAACAGCCGGTCTCTGGGCCTATACGCAGCAGATGGGTTTTGTTCTGATCTGGTTTGGGATCTTAACCATGAGCACGGCTGCTTTTATGGCCCTGTTCCAGGGTAACGCCAAGCGTCTTTTAGCTTACAGCAGCGTCAGCCAGATGGGCTACATCCTGATGGGTATCGGGGCTGCCGCTTACCTCGGTTTTGAAGGCCCGATGGCCTTAGGCGGTTTTACCCTGCACGTCGTTAACCATGCTTTCTTTAAAGCAGGTATGTTTATGATGGTCGGGGCGGTCTATTTCCGTACCGGTGAAATCGAGCTCAGCCGCCTTGGCGGCCTGTGGCGCGATTTTCCCGTAACCACGGTTGTCTTTCTATTTGCGGCCATGGGGATTGCCGGCATTCCCCTGTTAAACGGTTATACCAGCAAGGTACTGCTGCACCATGCCATAGTTGAAGCCTACGAGCTCCATGACAGTTATGCCCTCTACATTGCCGAGCGTATCTTCATGCTCACAGGCGCGATGACCACCTGTTATATTGCCCGCCTGTTCAGCTCGATATTTTTAGGCGAAAAACCTGCCGGCCTGACGGTTAAAGGCAGGGAACCCTGGAACGAAAGACTTGTCTTTCTTACCATCGGTTCGGCAATTATTTTCATCGGGACCAATCCGTTCCTGATGCTGCGGGAATTAGTCGGGCCGGTGGTGGGATCTTTTCCCTTTGACGACTACAGGTTCAATTACCTGATGAATACTGACTTTTGGGATGTTCACGACCTGCAGGGCATGGCTGCCATTGTTGCCATGGCTGCTGTCTTCCTTGTCGCAGGCAACCGTACCGCCCTGTTTACACGCAAGCTTCCCTACTGGCTCAGTATTGAATACCTGCTTTACAGCCCCCTGGTCAGGGCAGTTATGTTTATCTATACAAGAAGCGGGCGCATCCTGGAGCTCTCGGTTGACTCCTTCTACATCCAGAGCCCGCGCCTGCTTACTTATTACTGCATCAGCGGCCAGATCATAGATGATACCGTCAATAGCGGGTTCTATGCCACACCGATTTTGCTCGAGAAAACTTCGGCAGGAGCGAGTTATTTGGAAGATCAGGTTATTCGCAGTACAGGTATGCAAATAATATATATTGCTGCAAATGTATGGAATACTATATATGATCTATGGGCCGCTCTTATAAAAAGTATTTTTGTCAGTATTGGGAGGGCCCTGAGAAATATATTCATGTTTTTATTTAAGTTTGACTACAGTTCCCGCGGAGATGAAAGGTTTCAGACTTTTAGCATATCGAACATTGATTTTGATTTATACATAGTTTTAATAGTAATCGGCGCTATTCTGGTTACCAGTCTGTTGTATTTACTGTAACTGTGCAGTCGTTTACTAAGCGCTGCTGGAGGCGATAATTATGAACCTGGCTTATCCACAACCGATCATTGCCGTGCTTGTTCCAGTTATCGGGGCAATAATTATTCGCTTTCTCGATGAAGATCAAGTTCGTGAGCGGCACATGGTAGCGTTATTCTCGATTGGGATCGTATTTTTAGCGGTAGCCAGCATGCTTCCGGCGGTTCTTGCCGAGAGAGTGATTGAGCTGAGGATGATTGAATTTTTTGAAGGTCTGGGCATCTACTTTAAGATTGATCCTCTTGGTTTAGTCTTTGGGTTGGTTTCATCGACCCTGTGGGTATTTGCCACTGTTTATTCGATCGGCTATATGGCCCATGAACATGATCAGCGCAACTACTTTGTCTTCTTTGTTCTATCCTGCAGTGCCGCGATGGGTGTTGCTTTTGCCGGCAACCTATTTACGCTCTACATATTTTATGAATACCTGGCCATCTGTACCTATCCCCTGGTTGTTCACGCCGGGACAGCCGAGTCGGTCAAGGCGGGGATCAAGTATATCAGTTACAGTTTGGGCGGCGGCGCTCTTGTATTTATTTCCATCTTTATGATCCACGACCTGGTGGGCACGCTTGACTTTATGCCCGGGGGGATTCTTGGTGGTGTTGCAGGTGACAGCAGGACCCTGGTGATGATTATATTTATCCTGCTTATTGCCGGTTTTGGGACCAAGGCGGCGATTATGCCTCTTCATTCCTGGCTACCGGGAGCGATGGTTGCTCCCACGCCGGTCAGTGCTCTACTTCACGCCGTAGCGATTGTCAAGGCCGGAGTTTTTGGGATAGCGAGAGTTTTCTTTTCAATTTTCGGCCGAGAGCTTTTAGTTGACATGAACATGATTATTAATATTTTAGCTGTTTTTGTCTGTTTTACGATCATCGTTGGTTCATTTATGGCCATTAAGCAGACGGTGCTTAAGCTGAGGCTTGCATATTCGACCATAGGGCAGCTTGGTTATATTACCTTAGGGGTGCTGCTGCTTACCCCGGCAGGAGTTTTAGGCGGTCTTGTCCATATTATTAACCATGCCGTTTTAAAGATCACCCTCTTTTTCTGTGCCGGGATGATTATTACAGTTACCGGCAAGAAGAACCTGGACCAGCTGCATGGCGTTGGCAGGCAGCTGCCGCTTACCATGCTGGCATTCAGTATTGGAGCCCTTGGTTTGATGGGTGTTATGCCGATAGCCGGTTATATCAGCAAGTACTATATTTTAACCGGCAGTCTTGATGCGGGCCTGCCCATTTTTGCCTATGTTATACTGGGCAGCACCTTACTTAATGCCATTTACTACCTGCCGATTATCGTTAGCGCCTTTTTCAAAGAGGGCGAATTTGAGAAGCAGCCCGGTTACGAGGCGCCGCTTACCATGCTGGTGCCGACTATTGCACTTGCGGTTGCCGGCATTCTTTTCGGGCTTTTTGCCAATTACACCACCATTCCGTTTATCGAGGCTGTTTTAAAGACAATATTTTAGCCTTCAGGGGAGGGGAATAGATGGCTCAGACAGATATCGTATTTTCCATAGTTCCGGCCATAATTGTTTTGATTCCGCTGGTTGCTGCTGCCGGAGCGATGCTGGCGGATCGTTACCGTCCTGATCTGCGCAACCCGGTTGTTATTGCCGGGGTTGCGATTCCCTTCCTGCTGATAATTTTAATATATCCTGCGGTGGTCAGGGGAGAGGTTTTCTACCTGTATTTGAACATTCTTCCTCCCACGGGCATGGAATTCAGGGTTGATATCCTTTCGATATATATGGCGTTACTGTTTGGCTTTTTCAGTGTGGTTCTTGCTGTTTACAGCCTTGGTTATTTTAAAGACAAAGAAGAAGGAAAGGTATTTTTCTACTTTTTGCTGCCGGTTATTGCCGGGGCTTTAGGAGTTGTTTTAAGCGGCAATATCTTTACCCTGTTTTTATTCTTTGAGTTCATGTCGCTGATGTTTTTCCCGCTGGTAGCTTACAAGGCGACTCCCGAGGCGCATGCCGCCGGCCTGAAATTTTTCTTTATGACCATTATTGCCGGGGTTTCCTTTTTCTGGGCCATGGTGATCACCTATACCGCGACAGGGGATCTTTCTTTCGGTTCAGGAGGTTTAATAACTACAGCTTCCCCTCTGCTTTTAGTAGCCTTTATCTGTTACCTGGTTACCTTTGGCATTAAGGCGGCCATGGTTCCGCTTCACTTCTGGATGCCCGATGCCTATGCTGCGGCGACAAGCCCGGCTGCGGCTCTTTCTTCGGCCATTATGCTAAAAACAGGGGTCTTTGGTTTAATCCGCGTATTTCATGATATTTTCGGTCTTTCTTTCATTGCGGAAGTTGGCTGGAACAATATTTTACTGGTTCTATCTTTAATTTCTATTCTTTATGGCTCAATTTGCGCTTTTGCCCAGGATGATCTTAACCGCCGGCTGGCCTATTCGGGAGTTGCCCAGGTTGGCTATATGCTGCTTGGCATCTCGCTTTTGACCAGCCAGGCCCTGGTCGGGGCACTTTACCATGTTATGGGCCATGCTTTTATGAAAGGCTGCATGTTTTTATGTGCCGGGGTTATCTATGTTAATACCGGCAAAGTGAAAATAAGTGAGATGCGAGGTGTCGGCATGCAGATGCCGGTGACCATGCTCGCCTTTACCATTGCTGCGGTAAGCGCGGTCGGTATCCCGCCCTTTAATATATTTGTCGCCAAGTGGCATTTGGGCCTGGGTGCCTTTGAAGCAGAGATGCCGGTCATAATTGGGCTGCTTTTGCTAAGCAGTATTTTAAACGCTGCTTACTATTTTCCGATTTCGATCAATGCTTTCCTGGGCTGCCGGGAGCTTAAAAATATCGAGCGCAAGAGGCTGCGCCTGCAGCCGTTGCGGATGGTGCCGGTGATGATTTTAGCCGTTGGCGCTTTTATTTTCACCCTGGCGCCTGTGAACTGGCCGTTAACCCTGGTTCGGGCGGTAGTGCAGATTTTCTTTTAAAGCAGGCGCGGTTAAGCTGTTTGTTTTATTTTAGTCAGGAGATGTTTTGCGGAGGTGAGTAGAGGTGGAACAAGAAGTGGTTTACAGTATACTGCCGGCGATAATTATATTTGTGCCCATCATATCTGGGTTTTTTCTGTTTCTGATGCCTGAGCGGTTATCTCCCTACAAGGAAAAGATTTGTATTGGGGTAACGGGTCTGTTT
>SLHT01000015.1 GCA_007136055.1 Syntrophomonadaceae bacterium | reverse complement strand
GGCCTGGTTTTTCAGCTCCCGGTTTTGTTTTGGTTCCTGGGCAGCATTGGTTTGATCAGCACAACTTTTTTACGACGTAATCGAAAATTTGCTTTATTGATTATTATTATTTTTGCTTCGATTTTAACACCGCCAGACATCTTTTCACAGGTCTTAATGGCTATTCCCTTAATGCTGCTATATGAATTGGGCATATTTATGGTCTACCTGGCCTGGCGTAAAAAGAAAGAACCTGATGAAGATGAAAATTCCGGTCTTCCGGCGGGCTAGAAGTTGATATGAAAAAAGAGGTACTTGTCAATACAGTTTGCATACCGGTTATTTAACGTGCCGGTTGTTGCAGTAAAAATAAGGGTTTTGTATTTAAGAATATAGCCTTTTCGGTTGACAATTACTAATCAGAATTAGTGTGAAAGGCAGTCGATCAAGTTGAAAATAGCGGGTGATGGTGAATACAGGGGAGATATTTTAAACGGTTTGCCGCATGGCAGGGGTACTGTAACCTGGCCTGACGGAAGCAGGTATAATGGTGAATGGCAAGAGGGGCTTTTCCATGGTGAAGGTACTTTTATCTGGTCTAACGGTGACAAGTACGAGGGCCAATGGCAAAATGACTGCATGCATGGCCGGGGCACATATCTTTTTGCCGACTGGCGTAGATATGTCGGCCAGTGGCAGGGGGATCAGATGCATGGACAGGGTGCTTATTATTGGCCCAGCGGTGAAAAATATGAAGGTGAATTTGCAAACGGTCTTTATGAAGGGCAGGGCACTTATTCCTGGCCAGATGGCAGAGTTTACGTTGGTCAGTGGAAAAGTGCTTTTCGGCATGGCTATGGTGAAATGCTTTGGCCGGATGGAAGAGGTTATAAAGGGCAGTGGTATGAAAATCAAAAACACGGCAAGGGTGAAATGGCCTGGCCTGACGGAAGACGCTACGAGGGTCTTTGGAAAGCAAACAGCATGCACGGGCAGGGAACGTACACTTTTGTCGATGGTTCCCGCTATGAGGGCATATTTGCCGATGGAAATTTCGGCGCAAAAGGGCAGTACTATTTTCCGGATGGCGCCATATATAAGGGCCCTTTGCGCGAAGGTATGCCTCACGGAGAAGGAAGGGCCCTGTTTCCTGACGGCAAAGAATTCAGCGCTGCTTATGAATATGGTCGCGATAGCGGATGGGGCACCTGTCAATATCCTGACGGCTCAAAATACAGCGGTGAAAGCAGAAACAACCTGCCGCACGGAGAAGGCAAGCTGGTTTTCAGTGATCGCTCGTCTTATCATGGAATGTTTGTAGAAGGAAGGCCTGCCGACAGCGGACAATTCTTTTTTGCAGATGGCTCTGTTTATAGCGGTAATTTGCTAAATGGGCGGCCGGAAGGGTCCGGCAGTGTTAAATTCAGGAGTGGAATCGAATATAAAGGTGATTTTAAAAACGGCAAAAAGCACGGCAGGGGTACTCAGGTTTGGCCGGACGGTTCCAAGTATGATGGCCAGTGGGTTGAGGACATGATGAACGGCAGGGGAGTTTATATTTCTGCTTTTGGTGATTGTTATGAAGGAAGCTTTAAGAACAATGTCTGGAGTGGTGAGGGGGCTTTTGAGCAGGCGGACGGTGCATTATTTCAGGGAAAGTGGGAAAATGGCCGTATGCATGGTCGGGGAAGCTGCAAATACGCTAACGGTGGAAGCTACGAAGGTGAATTGGCCGGCGGTAAATTTCACGGCTGGGGAATACGGACCTGGGGTGGCGGCAGCAGTTATACGGGGCGCTGGAGAAAAAGCCTGCGTCACGGTTACGGCACCTATGTTTCTACCACTGGTGAAGAATACAGCGGGTACTGGTTGTTTGATCGAAAATGCGGCCCGGTAGTTTTAAAGACAGCTGGAGGAGGAACAAAGAAAGGATTCTGGTTTTTTGGTCTGGGACCGCTTGGATTAAAATACTTATGATAATTGCATCTAGTTTGACCTTGATAACAGGGTTTTGCAGGCTTTAAATTTAATAATGTAGTCTGAAAGGAGTTTGTTAAATTGATTCCTGAAAGTGAACAAAAACTATACGATACCCTTGAGCAGATTGAAGTTGCCTATACCAGGTATGAGCACCCTCCTGTGTATACGGTTGAAGAGGCTAAAGAACACTGGCAGGATATAGAGGGAGCTCATTCCAAAAACCTGTTTTTGCGGAACAACAAAGGCAATCGTCACTATCTTGTTGTTTTAGAGCAGTCAAAAAAGGCAGATATAAAAGATCTTTCAGCCAAACTGGCTGCCGGTAAATTAAGCTTTGCTTCAGAACGGCGCCTTAAAGAGCACCTCGGTCTTGAAACCGGCGCTGTTTCCCCTTTCGGCTTGATCAACGATCAGAAGAAGGCAGTAACTGTAGCCCTGGACCGTGATTTACAAAAAAAAGGTATTGTCAACTTCCATCCAAACGTAAATACTGCTACAATCAGCCTGTCATTTGATGATTTTGAGAAATTCCTCAAGCACTGTGGCAATGAAGTAGTATTTATTTAGCGAGGAGGGTTGCCGGTTGAAAGAACTGAAAAGCATACAGGGTTTTCTTCAGCAGGTTACAGGCGCTTTCGCCGGGGTTGTCGATATCGAAATCGGCGTCATCAGCAGAAATCTTGAAGTGATTGCCGGAAGTGGCTATTTCGAAAAAGAAGTCGGCGTTATTTACGATGATGGTTGTATGACTCATCGAATTATATCGTCAGCCAACGAAGAGTCGATATATGTTGAAAACACTTCTCATGCTGTGTGTTGCAGTGAATGTTATTATTCCGAAAAGTGCAGTGTTTTAGCTTTTATAATGCAGCCTATTACCTTCAATGAGCAGAAAATAGGAACAATATCACTGCTTGCCCTCAACGAACAGCACCGCCGCAAACTGCTCAACCATCATGAAAAAATGCAAGACTTCCTGAACAAGCTCTGTAATATCATGGTCATGTCTCTCAATGAGAAAAAAATGGAAGCCAAAGTAGCCAGCCTGATGAATCAGTTCAAAGATGTGATCAACTCTACTTACGAAGGCATCATTGCTATAAACCGCCAGGGTAAGATTACAAATATCAATATGGCTGCCGAAAAAATATTAGGTTTGAAGCACAATAGTTATAATGACTATCACATCAGCCGGCTTTTTCCTGATTTCAGGGTTGACGATGTGATCAGGATGACAAGTAATGACGGGAGTGAACAATACTATGGAAAAGAAATAAAATATGTCGATCCCGGTAAAGAAGAAATGAGCCTTTTTTATAATATTACTCTGATGTATGAAGAAGAACAGGTATCCGGGGCCGTTCTTTCATTTAGGAAAAAAGAAGAAGTAGAAGAGATGGCCACCAGGATTATGAAGGAGAATAAGAAGCTAACATTTTCCGGAATTATCGGCACCAGCAGTGAAATAACCGAGATAAAAAATAGGATGAAACTTATATCTGCAACCGATTCCACGATTCTTATTCGCGGTGAGACAGGGACGGGTAAAAGCGTCTTTGCCCGGGCCATCCATGAAGAAAGCCCGCGCAGAAAAAATTCTTTTGTCGCGATCAGCTGTGCGGCGATTCCTGCTCCCCTGCTTGAATCGGAGCTTTTCGGATATGAAGAAGGTGCCTTTACCGGTGCGAAGAAGGGCGGCAAACCCGGAAAATTTGAAATTGCCGACGGGGGAACTATTTTTTTAGATGAAATAGGTGACATGCCGCTTGATTTTCAAGTAAAACTGCTCAACGTTATTGAAAATAAAAACATTGCCCGCATTGGCGGTGTTTCTTTCCGCGATGTTGATGTGCGTATTATTACTGCTACCAACAGGGATCTTGAATCTTTGATCAGCGAAGGTAAATTTCGCGAAGATCTATACTATCGTATTAACGTCATTCCCTTTACCCTGCCCCAGCTGTGTGATCGAAAGGACGACATATTGCTTTTAATGCACCACTTTCTTGATTATTACGCAGTTCGTTTAAATAAAAAGATCAATGGTTTTCGGGACGATGCCAAAGAAGCCCTTTTGGCCTATCCCTGGCCCGGTAACGTCAGGGAATTGGAAAATGCGATTGAATATGCGATTAATGTTGAAGCAGAAGACAGGGTCTCAAAAGAAAGTTTGCCAGAGAAGGTCAGCAGGCATTTAAACACCGGTGATTCAGCAGGGCTGGAAGCGCTTACTTCCCTTGAAGAAAAGGCGATAAACGCCGCCCTGCAGAAATATGGCCAGACTACCTGGGGCAAAGAAAAAGCAGCCTCGGCGCTGGGTATAAGCAGGGCAACGCTTTACCGGAAACTTAAAGCGATTAAAGAAGATGTTTCTTAAAATGAGAAATTAGTATCAATATGAGAAATTATATATACCTCCCTTCATTACGGTCTGCACACAGTTTCGCATCTATTAAATTTCTAATAATGAGAAATATAGAATCATGCTAAAAGAAAAAGTTTCGTTGTTATATTCTGAAAGTGCGGTGTTTGCAGTCTTTTTTTTTTTTTTGTAAGGTTGGCATGATTACTGCATGTAATATAATAAACCACAGTTGCTAAGCTGCGGTGTAGAGTTTTGAATGGACTTGTTTGCTAAAAACCTGGAAAAGGGGTTGGTCTATGAAGAATAAGCGAACCGTCTTTGGGTAAATATTATTTAGGAGGTTTTAATCTTGGAAAACGAAGGCAAAAACAATGCTAAAATGACGTTTTGGATTGCACTTATTGTTATGCTGGTTTTTGTTGTTTTCGGTATTGCCGCCCCGGCAGCATTCGGCGCAGTTGCCGATTCTGCTTTCAACTACATCGTTGATTCCTGGGGCTGGTCTTTTATTCTTGGCGCCAGCATATTCCTTATCCTGATTGTATTCCTGCTGCTCAGCCCTGTTGGTGAAATCAAGCTGGGTAAAGATGACGAAAAGCCGGAGTACTCCAACCTGGCCTGGTTTGCCATGCTCTTCAGCTGCGGTATGGGTATCGGGCTGCTCTTCTGGGGTGTTTCCGAACCGATCTGGCACTACATGTGGCCGCCATACGGTGAAGCTAATACCGCAGAGGCTGTGCATGTAGCGATGCAGTACTCTTATTTCCACTGGGGTTTTCACCCCTGGGCTATTTATGCGGTAGTTGCCGGTTCGCTGGCCTACTTTTCTTACCGCAAGGGTCTGCCCATGCTGCTCAGCTCCTGCCTGGAACCGATCCTCGGCCGCAAGGGTATTGAAGGCCCCTGGGGGATGCTGGTTAATATTATTGGTGTTTTTGCTACCCTCTTTGGTCTGGCTACTTCTCTCGGCCTTGGCGCGATGCAGATTGGCGCCGGCCTTGAAAATCTGTTCGGTATACCCAGTGGACCGGTACTGTGGGTGACCATCGTAGTCGTTACAACAATTGCAGCGATTATTTCCACTGCTACCGGTATCGATCGCGGCATTAAGTATCTCAGCCAGCTTAATATCGTGGTAGCTGTTTTGCTCATGCTCCTGGTCTTTATCGTCGGGCCGACTCTCTTTATTCTCAACATGTTTACCCAGGCTACCGGCGATTACCTGCAAAACATTATCCAGATGTCCTTTGGCCTTGATGCGGCGGGCGCCGGAACAGAAGGCTGGTACGGGGCCTGGACTATTTTCTACTGGGCCTGGTGGATTGCATGGGCACCTTTTGTTGGAACCTTTATTGCCCGTGTTTCCCGCGGCCGCACGATCCGCAACTTTATTGTCGGTGTAATGCTTGTGCCGGTCCTGGTCAGCATGGTCTGGTTTGCTGTCTTCGGCGGTTCCGCCCTGCACCAAACCCATGTTTTAGGTGATGGATCCATTATGGATGCTGTTGGCGCAGATTCTGCCCTGGGCTTTTTCTCTGCCCTGGCGGGTTTCCCGGCATCTTCACTGCTGATTGCGGTGGCAATGTTCTCGGTGGCGGTATTCTTTATTACATCTTCCGACTCGGGAACCTATGTTAACGGTATGCTTACCTCGGGTGGTAACCCCAATCCGCCACTACCGCTGCGTATAACCTGGGGTGCAATTGAGGGCGCCATTGCCGCCATCCTGCTCTTTACCGGCGGTCTCGGTGCGCTGCAGACTGCTTCAATTGTCGGCGGCTTCCCCTTTATGATCATCATGCTCTTAATGCTCTACTGCCTGCTGAAGTCTCTCTTCGCTGAGATGAGGGAGGGAACTCTTCCCCTGGAGAAAAAACGTATTCAGGATGCGTTAGAAGAAATTAAGGCAGGCAAGTAAATTAAACTTGCAGTAATAGCAGGTTCTTTAAGGGCTGCCTTAAATGGGCAGCCCTTAAGATCCGCTAAACTTCTCAAAAAACAATAATGTGCTATTTGTTTGGAGCTACGGGGGCTTTGCAATTGTTGAAGGACAGGCTTGCAGTAAAAGCAAACATTTATTAATGTGAGAAATATTATCAATATGAGAATACAGCTATTTATTACACACGAGCTGTAAAGTAACCTTCAAGATTTTGTTTTAATTCTTATAATGAGAATGCCAACAGGACGCGGTTTTTATCTGGTCTTGATTTTATTCAGGTATAGGTAAGCTCAGCAGGTTTCAACAGTTAAAATAATCTGGCACAAATATTGCTTGTATATTATTTCAGACTGATAAGGCTGGGTCCTGACAGTAATTTGTTGACATATTTGGCTGATTGGATGCAAAATGAGATCAGCAAAATGCAATGTCCCGGTTAATTGGCAGGGCAATAGTAAATTCCTTTGGCATTAAGGGTTTTTGTCTGGGCTTGGTATATTTAACAAAAGGGAGCTGGTAGATGAAGCCATCATTGCGATCATATTTATGTAACCGGTTTTGGACCGCTTTTAGAAAAATTAAGCAACGTTTTTTAAGGAGCAGAAAGGAGTAGATCTAAGTGGCAGATTTTGAAGCTTTAGCAGGAGCGATTATTGAGTGTAACGCGGAGAAGTCTGCTGAATTAACCCAGAAGCATGTTGATGACGGGGTCAAGCCCTCGGAGATCATCAACAAGG
>SLHT01000172.1 GCA_007136055.1 Syntrophomonadaceae bacterium | reverse complement strand
TGTTATGAAGCCAAATAATGAGGAGAACGAAGACTTTACCGGACTTGGGCTGGATATAGGTATATTTTCAGCCAAGGGCGTACTAATAGAAAGTGACAAAATAACCACTGTGAAATTCCCGACTTCGGGGCGGCCCGTCGAAGCGGCCCAGAAGTGTATCGAAAAACTTCTTGATAATAAAAGTAGGAATTTCATTAAACTCGGCGTAATGGGACAAAATTCATCGCTTGTAGCTGAAAGCCTTGGCATTAAACCACTATTGGAAATAGAAGCACTGCAGGCAGGTATTTTGCAGCAAAACATAAAAGTTGATTATGTCCTCTCTTTAGGACACGAGAATATGCACTACCTGGAGCTTGGCGACCAGGGGCAAATCAACTATTTTAGCCGCAACGGACAATGTGCGGCTGGAAGCGGCGCATTTTGGTATCAGCAGGCTACCAGGATGGGCTATAACGACCGTGAGCTGGCGGAAATCGCTGTGGAGGCAGATTCGGCGGTGCCGATATCGGGTCGCTGCGCTGTATTTGCCAAGTCAGATATGACTCATGCCATTAATGAAGGGGCCACCCAAAGCGCTGTTTCGGCTGGGATGGCCAGGGCCCTTGTTGAAAATGTTTTTACCGGCGTAGCCTTAAATAGGATTAAAGGTTCCGGGTGCCTTGCTGCCGTCGGAGGGGTAGCCAATAACCAGGCTGTTATAAAATACATCACCGAATATGCGGCCAAAGAAAGTGTGGATGTCCTGGTCCCTGAACGGCACGAGTTTATTAATGCGATTGGCGCTGCTGTCAAAGGAGAAGCAGTTGAAGCTGCTTCTATAACCGGTAAAGTGCTTACTACCAGGCCCTACAAACCGGATAATCCACTTTCGCCGCTCGACCCCGATCAGGTCTGCTATATGAACCCTATGCCTGTATCCAGCGATTATGATTTGTCGCAAATTTACTTAGGTGTGGATTGCGGATCTGTATCTACAAAGTGTGTGCTGGTTGACCGTGAAGGAAAACAGATTGGCGGGGTTTATCTGCCGACAACAGGCCGGCCTGCTTTGCAGGTCCTTGAATTGATGAAGCAGGTAGAAGAACGTTATGGAGAGATAATTAAAGATTCCCCTATAATTGCCTGCACCACAGGTTCAGGTCGCTTTCTTACCCAGAGCATCCTTAATGCGGAATATGCCGTTGATGAAATAACCTGCCAGGCAGAAGGGGTCAAACAGCATTTTAAAGATGAAGAAACCCTCTCCATAATCGAAATCGGCGGCGAGGATTCGAAGTTTATTCAACTCCACGAAGGTATTCTCTATGATTACAATATGAACCCTGTATGCGCTGCCGGCACAGGAACATTTTTAGAAAACCTGGCTGAACTGCTTAACGTTAAAATCAAAGAAGAGTTTTCAGAGAAAGCTTTCTCTGCCCGTTATGGAGTTGACCTCGGAGATATCTGTACTTTAATCTCGCAATCTATTCTTGCTTCTGCTTCTGCCAGGGGGCTGCCTTTAAATGAACAGCTTGCCAGTCTGGCCTATTCTTCAGCTCAAAATTATCTCAGTAAAACGGTAGACAAAAGACCACTTAACGGTAAAGTAGTATTTGCCGGAGCAACGGCAAAGAATCATGCCCTGGCCGCCGCCCTGGGTGCTATTTGCAAGAAGATTGTTTACGTTGCACCCGAGCCCGAATTAACGGGAGCACTGGGCTGCGCACTGATGGCCAGGCAATTTGATCAACTGGGCATGGAACCTGATTTCTCCTTCAGCGCACTGGGCGATATAAGGCAGTTTACGAATGATAAATCTCCCTGTAAAGCCGAATGCAAACATGAGCATAATTGTATGCTGAACATAATCAGTTTTTCAGGCGGTAAAAAGTTTATTTACGGTGATCGTTGCGGCCGTTATTCAGGTATGGATAAACATAAGGATCAACACGGGCTTCCCGACTACGGGGCCGTAAGAAATATGCTGATGGAAGAAGCGGCTGACTATGACACTGCTGCTGCAGGCCCACGGGTGGGGATTGCGAGAAGCGGGCTTTATTTCGATTACTACCCTTTCTGGTCAGCTTTTTTCAGCAACCTTGGCTGCAGCGTGGAACGCTCCAGCGAATCAACGGCCGATACTTTGCAAATGGGTAAAGTGATGTTGGATTCCGAGATGTGTTACCCGATGAAAATTATTGTCGGACATTATGCAGACCTTAAGAACTGTGATCTCGATTATATCTTTCTACCCGAAGTTGTTGATATGGAAACCCTTCCCTGGGCCGAAAAATGGCCTCGCTCTTTTGTCTGTCCCCTGCTGCAGACACTGCGCGGTACGGTTATCAATTCAGTTGGTCTTGATCCCGACCAGGTGCTGTATGCCCAGCTTAATTACCGCTCCGGCTATGGTGGCATCAAGGAGCAGCTGCGCCCCGTAGCAAAAAAACTTCTCGGAAATGCTTACAGTGAAAGGCAGCTGGAACGGTCCCTGCAGTCAGCATATAAGGCCCATGATATTTTTAATCAAAAAATAGTAGCGGCTGCCGAAACAATGTTCAGGGATCTGAAAGAAAACCGGGAAAGGGCGGCAGTTGTTTTGTTAAGCCGCGGTTATACCCTCTATGATCAGTTTGTATCGAAAAAAACGATGAGCTATGCCCGTCAAAGCGGTTTAATGGCAATTCCACATGAATATTTTCTGCGTTACATGCAGGCCTGGTATAAGGGTGAAATACAATCGGCCTATCTTGACCCTTACAGGGCTGAATTTGAAAAATATATAGAGGATCAAGCTGAAAATCTCGAAAATATCTACCCCGCCCAGATGCAGAGATTCCTTTCTGCGGTGATCCTGATTAATTTCCTGAACGAAAAGAGCGGTGAAACAGGTTTGCCGTCGATAAACCTGATCTTGCTGGATCCATTTAAATGCGGGCCTAATGCCATGATGCGCCATTATTTAAGCGGTATGGCAAACTACCTGCGCCTGACCCTGGATGAGCATACTGCCGCTGCCGGGATGATTACCAGGTTAGAAGCTTTCCGCAACACCTGCCTGTCGAAAACCGAGTACCGCAAACCTGTTGAAGTTTCTTCGTGCACGCGTTCAATCTCTCATAACGATTGGAATAAAATCCTGATTCCGGAGCCGACTTACCATTCCGATATATTTGCCTCCATGTTCAGGAGATACGGACTGGAGGCGGAAGTGCTACCCCGTGGCAATTGCGGTGACCTTTCCCTGGCTCAGCACCATGTTAACGGGGAAGAATGCCTGCCCTTTATCCAAAACCTGCAGGACTATTTAAGCTACCTGCAGAACAATGGCAGCGCTGAAGATAACGGGGAAGTTTTTTTCCAGGGCTGGGCCTGCGGCCCATGCCGTTACGGCCTTTATGCACCGGTGCAGGCCCTGGCTATCGATCGGGCTGGTTTTGGCAAGCAGAAGGTATGCTCTATAAAACTTAATGATATCATAAAGCGTTTTGGCTTCGGTTTTGTAATCGGTATATTTAACGCTTTACTGGCCATGGACCTGCTTTATAAAATGGTTCACAGGGTCAGGCCCTATGAACTGGAGCAGGGGAACGCGGATGCTGTTTTCGAAAAATACAGCCGCAAATTGTTCGCTGTTATAGAAAAGTTTGAGTTTAAGATGCCCGGCCTGCTGACCGGCAGTTACAGGAAGCCCCTGGAAATACTGATCGGCGAAGCAGCAAATGAATTCGGCCGCATTGAGGTTTCAGACGAAATCAAACCCCGCATTTTGCTGAACGGTGAGTTTTATGTCCGCCTTGACGATCGCTGCAACCAATCAGTGATCAAAAACATTGAACAGGCAGGCGGGGAGGTGAACCTGGCTCCCGCCACCGAGTTGTTTTCTTATACTATCTACATCGACTATCTCGAGACGCTTAAAAAGTTTAAACTTAACCGCAGGTTTGCAGATTTTATAAAGCAAGCTGTCTATAAGCAGATTGCGAAGATTGCTCACCGTGATGAAGTTGCTCTTGAAAAATCAGCAGGCCAATTGCTGGAGGGGCTCGAAGAGCCTACGCCTGAGGTGATCATGAAACGGGCAGTTAAGTATGTTTCCAGCCATTACGGGGGCGAACCGCCAATGACGATCGGCCGGGCCGCCGCATTTGCCGGCCGGGACAGGGTAGCGGGAGCCGTTTTTGTAGCGCCTTTTACCTGCATGCCGGGATCAGTTGTCGAAGCCCAGCAGCGCTTCCTGCAGGAAGAAATCGGTATCCCGATTGTAACAGTGTATTACGATGGCAAATATAATTCTAATCGGGACGAACTGGTTGAAGGGCTTGTCTTCCAGGCGAAGCAGAAGCTAAAAGCGAAGGAACTGCAGGAGTAGGGTGTCTAGCAAGCGGAGAGGTTACTGCCTGAGATGTCTGTTTCTTTTATTACCGCTCCCTTTTAAGAGTCAGAAGCCGTAGACCTGAGAAATACACCTCGTCAGGCGCGGGCATAATTTTTGCTGTAGCATTAATAAGGCTCGATCCCGACTACCTCTGCCGCTTTAATTGTCTGCGGTCGGCCTTTGCCTGCGTGCAGGTAGATCAGTCCCGTAGCGGGATCGCTGCGCAGGGGGACACCGCTGTAAGTCCGGTAACCGCTGCTGCTCAAGACGGTAATTTTCAGGGTCTGCTGATTTGCCAGGGCCTGTACCAGGACCTGCTGCAATTGTTCCTGGAACTGCTCATCTAAATGAGGGCGCCGGTGGTCTTCTGTCCACTGCCTGACGGCGGTATGTTCCTGCAGGCTCGAACAGTGTTCGGGCAACATCATCCTGCTGCATAGAAACTGACGGGTTAACTTTTTGCTCATCAATCATGGCCCCCAATTTTCGCCGCTCGCTGTAAAAACTGCGCCCCGGGTTTTAATGAAGAAGCCCTGAAGAGGCTTGTTTTACCGAAACGCTCACGGACCAGGTCCACCGTTTTCGTTAATGATTCCTCCTGCTCACAGCAGCTTTCAAATGACAGTTTAAGCTGGCGGTAAGCGGTTAACCCGGTCAGGCTTATACCGACGGCCCGCACAGGCATTCTGTTCCAGTGTTTTTGGAAAAGTGCTCGCACTGTTGGGTAAACCTCTGCTGCTGTTGCGGTCGGTTCGGGTAATTTTTTTTGACGGGAAAAGCCTGTCGGGCGTTCAAAATCGGCTCCCTTGCAGTAGAGGTGGACCGTTGCCCCGATTTTTCCCTGCCGCCGGGTTCGCGCACAGACTTCTTCGGTCATTTCCAGCAGGACCAATTCGATTTCCTGCTGCCTGCGGTAATCCCTGGGCAGGGTGGCTGTATGGCCGACCCCTTTTTGCCCGCGGGCTGCGTCAGGATCAACGGTGGAATAATCGATGCCGTGAGCGTTAAGCCAGAGGACTTCACCGTTAATACCCCAGCGCCGCTGCAGCATCTGCCGCGGCAGGTTGGCCAGATGACCGATGGTGCGCACCCCCATGCGGTGGAAATTGCGCTCCATGCGGTGGCCGACGCCGAAAAGTGATTTTATTGGCAGGGGCCAGGTGCAAGCGGCGTAGTTTCCGCTGTTCAGCTCGAAAAAAGCGGCGCTTGTTTTTTTTGCAAAGCAGTCGCAGGCCATTTTTGCCTGAAGCAGATTTTCACCCATCCCGATTCGGCAGCGGATTCCGGTTTCTTCTAAAACCGTCCCGATTAAGTCTGCCGCTGCCTCGCGCGGCGGGCCGAAAATCTTTTCAAGGCCGGTCAGATCAATGAACTGTTCATCAATTGAATAAGGAAGCACGCGATCGCTAAACTGCTCGAATATGCGGGTTATGCGCATCGAGTAATCGATATAGGTTTGCATGCGCGGAGTGATGAAAATTACCCAGGGGCACAGCCGTTTTGCTTCCCAGGCCGGCTGCCCGGTTTTAATGCCATAAGTTTTTGCTTCGCGGCTGGCGGCCAGGATAATGCCATGTCGCAGGGCTGGATCGCCGCAAACAACTACCGGTTTGCCGCGCAAAGATGGGTTGCGAGCGGTTTCAACGCTGGCGTAAAAGGACTCCATGTCAGCCAAAAAGATAACTTTTTTACTCATAAGCTTTTAACCGCCCTTATGCGAACTGGTGTTCGTTTTATTATTATACATCGTCGGGATGAAAAAGAACAGGGGGTTAAGCAGAAGGATTTATAACCGGGGTTGTAGAATAAACCTTTTCAGCAAGGTAATGCTGTAAGGTATTCCTGTAATAAGTGAGGAGGAATAAATATATGCAAAAGCCGCTGGCAGGAGTAAAAGTTGTCGATTTAAGCCGTTTTATTGCCGGTCCTTACTGCACCATGAAACTGGGTGATATGGGAGCCGAGGTAATCAAGATTGAAACACCCGGTAGGGGTGACGATTCCAGAGCCCTGGGGCCCCCGTTCCTGGAAGGGGAATCGGCCTACTACCTTTCCTTTAACCGCAATAAAAAGAGCGTAACCTTAAACTTAAGGGAAGAGAAGGCGAAGGAAATACTGCACCGCCTGATCATTGAAGCCGATATTTTTGTGGAAAACTTTCGCATCGGCGTAACGGAGAAAATGGGCCTGACTTACGATGATGTTAAAAAAATAAAAGAAGACATTATCTATTGTTCAGTTACCGGTTACGGGCACAACAGTCCCTACCGGGAAAAACCGAGCTTTGACGTTATGATCCAGGGCGAGGCCGGCTTGATGAGCATCACCGGTTTTCCGGACGGTCCGCCGCAAAGGGTCGGTGTGGCTATTGCTGATATACTGGGCGGTTTTCATGCCGTTGAAGGAATCCTGCTGGCTTTGCTGGTTCGCAGCCAGACCGGAAAGGGACAGTTTGTCGATGTATCGCTAATGGATTCGATTATTTCAATTTTAACTTACCAGGCCGGTAATTTCCTGGCTACAGGTGAGGCACCAGAGCGGGTTGGCAACCGCCACCCGATGATTACCCCCTACGAAAGTTTCGAGACCAGTGACGGATATGTTATCTTTGCCGTGGGCAACCAGCGGCTCTGGGAAAACTTTGTCAGGGTT
>SLHT01000158.1 GCA_007136055.1 Syntrophomonadaceae bacterium | reverse complement strand
TACCAGGAATAAAAGATTTTAGACACTTTTTAATAAATATTTTTAAAACCTTACAAGCAGATAAATCTTGCAGGCATATGGCGTATTGATGTAATCATGTTGGGGTAGGTTTTAAATTAAGCCATGTCAATGCGCATTTCGGTTATACCGCGCTGCAGGAGTCGGGAAACTTTTCTCTGGTTGATGCCTAACTTTTTTTTTTTTTTTTCCTGGATCAGACCTTCGTAATAGATCAGCTTAATTACTTTTTGCTGGATGTTATCCATTTTTTCTAAAGACATCTGAACAGTAATTTTGTCTTCAATAGGCAGCTTAAAGCTTTCGTAACGAAGGTGCTTGACCTTTGATAGGTCAACTTCGTCCAGCGAAACACAGCCGGCCTGCATCGCTTCAACAATACCTTCTTCAGCAACATTTACTTTGCAAGCAATCTCTTTCAAGCTTGGCATGGCGCAGTTTTCCTGGGCCAGTTCTTCGGTAGCATTAATAACCTTTGCCTGGAGGCTTTTCATTGCCTCGGGCACTTTAAACGGACCCCTGTCTCTTAAATCATGGCGAATTTCCCCGATAATACAGTGCGAAGCATATGTGGAAAACATTGCTCCATTTACAGGGTCGAAGCGCTTAAGGGCCTTTAATAGGCCTTCAAAGCCTGCCTGTTTAAGATCCTCATCTACCCTGCCGGGACTGTACAGGGATGCATAGTAGGTAACCAGGGCTTCACCGGCCCTGGCGACATCTCCTTTGGCTTTTTGACTGCCTGTGTCATAATAGTCCCTGGCAGCAGCTTCGAGAGCCTCATTTTGTTTTTTTGGACAGTTACTCATTGTTATTCTCCATCATAAAACCCCGCCTGCTGCAGGCGGGGTTTCTGATTCTATTCCCCGGACCGGCAACTGGCTGGCATTGGCAAGGTTTTATGCCTTTAGCCCCTTTAGTTTTGCGCCGCCATCTTTCGATGGCTTAGCCTTTAAGCGGTTCACTAACTCCATTATGCAGCAAATACCTTATATAGTCAAGCAATTTATAAGAATATTATTATTATTGATGCTCAGTTCGCAACATTTTCATCATAATAGGTATTGACAATAACAGATGCGCTGATCCTGGCCGGTATTTTTTCACTACGGGTAATGTTAACCCGCCCGACGCGGACCGCTTTTTCTGAATTACGCAGGTAGTCGAGAAGCTGCAGTATACCCCTGTAGCGTCCATCGAACTGGATATCTAAAGGAATTTTAACATATCTTTCCCCATCCTGCTCCGGTTTTCCGATACACTTAACTTTTAAAAGACACAAACCGAACTCGTCAGAGAGAACCTCAAAATAGCGTTTGATTTCTTCCTCGTTATACCGGTAGGGGAAAGCTATAACATATGAGCTTGCAAGCTCAGTAAATTGTTCAGGGTCACTGCAGTCTTCTGCAATCCTCATATGCTTAGCCTGGGTCTCGGTCAGGGCTGATTCTTCTTCTTTTATGGCCAATTTTAATTCACGTATATTTTCTGAAATTAAGGAAAGGAATTTCTTTTGAATATCAGTTAAACGGTCTATTGATTTGCGAATAGTAATTACATCTTCTATTGGCATTTTTAAAGTTTCCAGGCGCAGGCTTTTTATAGCTGAAATATTTATTTCCTGCATAGGAACAGTTCCCGCCTGCATTGCTTCGGTAATACCCTGCTCTGCAATATTTGCTTTAGCGGCTATATCCTCCAGAGAAGGCAGGTAAGCCTTTTTAAGGGATAATTCTTCAGTAGCATTCAGAACATCGTCCTGCAGATTTTTCAGCCAGCCAGGCACTTTAAATAAATCCCTGGCTCTTAACACCTCCCTGATTTGATTAATTATACAGTGCGAAGCATAATAACTAAATGATACCCCTTTAGAGGAATCGTAACGCTTTAAGGCCATTAAATACCCTTTCCTGGCAGCCTCTTTTAAGGTTACATCAACAATACCGGGGCTGTATAAACTGGCATAGTAATTTGACAATTCCCTGCCGAGCGCTAAAACAACTTCTTTCGACTCAGAGCTGCCGTTTTCAAGATATTCCTGAACTGCAACCTCAAGAGCCGGCTGTTCACTTTCATTTCTTTCGGCGCTCATTTGGCCATTCCTCCCTACATTTACTTACTCCACAAGGTAGAAACCTTTAAATTGTTTTAAGGGGTCTATTGCCTGAATCTAATTGCGGTCTTTTGCTTTTTCCTTCCTGTTAAAATTAAGCCTCTTTATTAAGCCAGCACGCGCAGGGTTTCTTCAAAAGATGTTTGGCCCTTTTTGACCTTAAGAAAGCCATCCTGCTGCAGGGTGGTCATCCCTTCGGAGACAGCCTGCGCGGCAATTTCGCCGGTAGTGCCTTGTTTAAGGGCAAGATGCTTTATTTTATCACTGACGATTAAGAGTTCGTAAATACCTATCCGCCCCTTGTAGCCGGTCTTGCTGCAGCGCAGGCAGCCCACAGGTTTATAAAGCTTTATCTTGGATTCGTTTTTAGAAAGCGGAAAATCCGGTGCTGATGACAAGACCTCATCCCTGCTGATTATGTATTCTTCGCGGCACTGGGTACAGAGCAACCTGACCAGGCGCTGAGCCAAAACGGCGATTACTGAAGATGCCGTAAGATAAGGTTCAACATCCATTTCAGCCAAACGGGTTACCGCCCCGGCAGCATCATTGGTGTGCAGGGTCGAAAGCACCAGGTGGCCGGTGAGGGCGGATTCAACAGCAATTCGCGCCGTCTCCCGGTCCCTGATCTCGCCAACCATGATAATATCGGGATCATTTCGGAGGATAGAACGCAAACCAGATGCAAAAGTTAACCCGGCCTGCTTGTTGACATGGACCTGGTTAATGCCGACCAGCCGGTACTCGACCGGGTCTTCGACAGTAATGATATGTTTTTCAACCTGGTTAAGCTCGGCCAGGGCAGCATAAAGGGTTGTCGTTTTACCGCTGCCTGTAGGCCCGGTGACAAGAACGCAGCCGTGTGGTGTATTGATCATTTTTCGGAATAATTTAAGCTTGTTTTCCGGAAAACCCAATTCGGGCAAAGTAATAATTGACGCACTGCGATCAAGCAAACGCAGGGTCAGTTTTTCGCCATGAGAAGCAGGCAGAGAGGCAACCCTGAAATCGATCGACTTTTGATCAACTTTAAGCGATATCCTGCCGTCCTGGGGAATACGGCGGTTTGCAATATCCATGTTGGCCATAACCTTGAGCCTTGAAATCAGGGGAGGATATAGCCGGTAGGGCGGATTCATAACTTCATGAAGAACACCGTCGATGCGAAAACGGATGCGCAGGGTTCTTTCCTGGGGTTCAATATGAATATCACTGGCCCCGTCACGAACTGCCTGTATAAAGATCATGTTTGCCAGCTTAACTGCCGGCTTGCCTGCATCGACAACCTTGACCTCATCGGTTTCTAAAGACGGTTCATCATCCCTGCTTTCTGCTTCATCTTCCATGATGTTGCTGGACCGGGAGTAATTATCAATAGCAGCTTTGAGTTCGCTTTCTGCAACACATACCGGCTTGAGCTCGTAGCCGGTTATCAGGCGGATATCGTCTATAGCCAGGATATCATTGGGATCGGACATTGCCACCACGAGCTGGTCATCTTTGAAGCCGATTGGCAGGGAACGGTAGCGCCTCGCTGAATCAGGTTCAATAAGGGAAGCTGCGGTGTTATCCAAACTATATTTTTCAAGTGAAACATATTCTACCCCTGCAGAAGCTGCCAGCGCCCTGGTCACATTTTCCTCTGTCGTGTACCCAAGCTCGACTAAAGCTTTACCCAGCGGTTTTTTTAAACCATTGGTCGCGGCAGTTTTTTGCATCTCGACAGCTTTTTTAAGCTGTTCCCGCGTAATAGACCCGTTTTCTATTAAAATGTTTCCAACTTTTTTTAAGCTGCTGCTGATCTGACGTGTTTCCATCATAAACTCCTCTATATGTTAACTGTTAAATAAATACCTGCTGATGATAACTGACAGCTTCAAAACACTTTCAATTTGAACTGTAAAAAACGCCGGCAGAAATACTAACCCTGATATTAGCCTGCGCCCCAGGTGTTTCAGCCAAAGTCATTGCTACACTATCAACACGCACTGCCCGATCCCCGTCGTAAAGATGAGCTAAAAAGTTGACCAGGTTCTGATAACGGCCTTCAATTGTAATCGTCAGGGGCATCCTGACGTAACCGGCTTCTGCATTTTCTTCTCTTCCGCCAAAACTGATCTGCTGCACATTAAGCTCATGCTCGGCGGACAGGAAATCAAAGTAACTCAAGACCTGGTCTTCCCGGGGAGCTTGCGGGATCAGTAATTGAAGCACTCTTATTCTCTCTTCGTACTCAGCTACATTATCCCTGTGTTCCAGCCTCTGGTTAAGAGTAGCCCTGGCCTGCGTAACAGCCATTTTCTCTTCTTCCACTAAGGCCCTTAAATCACGCAGGTTATTGAACTGCATTACGGCAAGCACAATGGCAAAAAGCAGTAATAGGGCAACCAATGCCATAACTGCTATTTCTTTTCGCGGTTTAGCCGAACCGGTAGCCATCTTTATTCACCACCTTGATTGACCTGACCATTTTGATCTGCTGCTTCTTCTTGTTCATCTTGATCAACCTGGTTATTCTGGTCATCTTCTTCATCAAGTATGAAGGCAGGCCCGGTAAGAATTTGTCCATTAACCTGGAACTGGACAGCCTCCATGCCCTGGTAATCTATATCAGTTGACGAGCTGACCTGGACTTGAGCAAGTTGGTCAATAGTGTAAAGCTGGTCCAGCATGGCAGCTACACCGCTGTGGTTATAAGCCCAACCGTTCATTGTAAAGTCACCGCTATCGTCTGCATAACTTAAATTTAACGTTGACAGCCAGGTTCCGGCCTGCAATGCCCGGCTGGCCTCTCGTAGCAACCCGCTCCAAGGGGGAACGGTGCCCATCGCTTCGCCAACCATGTTTTCCCTGGCCGTAAGCCGGTTATATAGATCTTGATACTCGGCGAGGGCAGCAGCCTGTTGCTCCAAACTTTCCCTTTCGCTCTCCAGCGAACCAAGATCCTGGCGGACAAATATTGAGCTGACCATCAAAAAAGCATTAGTTACGGCCACAAGTAGCAGCAGGATCAGAAGCACGCGAACTATGACACTGTATCTTTGCTGCGCAGTTCTTTTCGCTTTAATTTCAGGAGGCAGTAAGCTGACATATTCCAAAATATTATCCCTCCAAACCCCTGCAGGCCAGACCGGCGCTGATTGTATATTCTACGGCTTCCTGGTCAGTATGAAGCATATTTCGCTGAGCGGGATTATATTCTTTGAGAGGATTAAATATCCGCACAGGCATGTTAAGGTAATTTTCAATCATAGCCGGCATGCTACCAAAAAGAGCCCCTCTTCCACTAAGCAGGACGCCTTCTACCCTGGATAGATGAGTTTGATCCTGGTAGTAGGTAATAGATGAGCGCACTTCTGAGGCCAACCTGTTAACCCAGCTTTCCAGCAACCGGCTTGATTCTTCTTTCTTGTAAAGGCGGCTGCTAAAGACCTCGTCTAACGAGCAGCCCAGGCCTTCTGCCAGGTCATCAATTTTAACCATACCGAGGCGGGCCAGGTAGGGCTTTCCTTTATTTGAAATTAAAATGCTGTTTAAACCGTTAGCGATATTAACCAGGGCTACTGTCATATTCATTAATTTCTGGGGCAGCAATTGAAGCATGGCCATACTAGATACATCAATATCAAGAGCTTCCAGGTTTGCTTCCGACAGCGCTTCCATGTAATTGTTGATCATATCCAACCGGGCTGCCACTAAAAGTATCTCTAATTCCACAGGTGCTTCACCGGATCCTTCAATTTCACCAAGGACAAGGTAATCTAAAACTACGCTGTTTAAGGCTATCGGTAGTTGTTCCTGTGCCTGGAATATGACAGCATTTTTAAGCTTATCTGAAGATACTTTTGGGATGGTTATATAGCGCACAAGAACCCCCTGGTTAGAAACCCCCAGCAAAACGCTGCGTTCTTTCAAACCTGCCCTGGACCAGAGTTCTTTTAAAGCAGCGCCAACCACCTTTGGCTGCATAACCAGGCCTTCATTTACCGCTTCTTCTGGCAGGGTAATACTGCCTAAAGTAACTAGTTTTGGCGCCCCGGCTTTTCCTGCCATTTCAACGGCACGGACAGAGCCGGTATCGACTTCCAGACCAACAGATCTTCGTGCACTACTCTTTGCCAAAAGGATGCAACTCCCTGCAACTATTGAATTTGTGTAATAACAGTAAAGATTGGCAGGTAGAGGGCAATAAGCATACCCCCGACTAATATTCCAATCATTACCAGCATCAGCGGCTCAATTAACGATGTCAGGCCCTTGGTTATGGTGGCAACTTCTTCCTCAAAAAAGGTTGCCACCTTATCCATCATCTCGGGAATATCCCCCGTTTCTTCGCCAACGGCAATCATATGGGTGACCATGGGCGGAAAAACTCCACTTTGCTCAAGCGGCTGCGATACACTGCTTCCCTCCTGGATCATTTCTCCTGCCTGCTGGGAGGCTTCGATTACCAGGGTATGTCCCGAGGCCTTTCCGGAAGCATCTAAAGCCTGCACAACCGGAATACCTGTGGCCAGCATGCTTGAAAAAGTCCGCGCAAAGCTGGCAATAACAGTTTTTTGGATTAATGAGCCAAAGATTGGCATCCGAAAAGTTAGGCGGTCAATACGTTTTTTACCACTTTTACTTTTTATGTATTTTTGAATCCCAAGCAGCAGTACTATTACCAGGGGGATAAAGATATACCAGTAATTTCTGACTAAATCGGAGACAGTGATAATAATTTGTGTCGGCAGAGGAAGCTCAACATCCGGGGGGAAGAAACTGACAAAAATCGGCACCAGAAAAAAAAGCATTCCAAAAAGAATTATTACAGCAAAAGCAAGGACTATGATCGGGTAAAATAAAGCCGATTTTATATTGTCGCGCAGCTCCTTGGCTTTCTGGAGCTGATTGGAAAGGCGGGTCAGGG
>SLHT01000272.1 GCA_007136055.1 Syntrophomonadaceae bacterium | reverse complement strand
GAAGCGGTAAAAACCTTGAAGATGCAGAAGTCCCCGCCTTTTTTCCCGACAATGAGGTTATAAGGGGAGACCTGCTTGACTATGCAGTGGAGATTGAGTGGTTCGATCTGCACCTGCAACGTATGCTTGCCTACCTGGAAGAAACAGGTGAGCTTGAAAACACAATCATCATTGTTACATCCGACCAGGGCATGCCGTTTCCCAGGGCAAAGGCCAACTGCTACGAATACGGGATCCGCGTGCCGTTTGCGGTTCGTTACCCGGAAAGGTTTCCCGGAAACAGGATAGTTGATGATCCTTTAAGTTTCACCGACCTCGCCCCTACCGTTCTTGAGCTGACAAATACCAGCCCTGAAGGAATGTTACCCTTTTCGGGGAAAAGCATTGTGCATATTCTTGAATCAAATCAACAGGGTATAGTGGATGAAACCAGAAAATATGTTTTTTCCGGCCGGGAGCGCCACTCATCATCACGATACCTCAATTGGGGCTATCCTCAACGTGCTATCCGCAGCACCGGTTTCCTTCTGATATGGAATCTGAAGCCTGAACGCTGGCCTGCCGGCGCACCGCAACGCATAAAACCCGGAACAGATGATGAGCTTCTTCCTTTATACGGAATAGATGAAAACGGGGTTCACCACTCCGACTGGGCCTTTACCGATATAGATGCTGCCCCTTCGAAATCTTATATCATCGAAAACCACGAAAATGAAAGCATACGACCATATTTTGACCTGGCTGTGGCCAAAAGACCTGAATTTGAGCTTTTCGATGTAAAAAACGATCCTTACAACCTCAACAACCTTTCCGGAAACCCGGATTATTCGGAAATCGAAAAAGAGATGAAAGAGGCCCTGATGCAGGAGCTGGTAAGATCGGAAGACCCGAGGGTAGTCGGACCTGACAAGGAGATCTTTGATTCATATCCCCGCTACATGCATATGCGTGAATTCCCCGAACCAGTTTCAATAACCCGGTAATTGCCCGTCTGACAGCATATTATAGTTATGCCGGAACTACCTGGAGGCAGTCACGCCCGGACCAGGTACAACAGGCTGCACCCAGGCGGACTGTTTACCGATTACTTCTCCTGTTATACTGTCAACCTGGTCGGCCGAAGAGGTTATGCGGACGCGCACATACAGTTCATTGCCGGTAAAGGTATAGCCTGAGCTCAGGTCATTTGAAACGGCTAACACCTGTCCTATCTCTTCACTGTATGTTCTCGTGGTGTTGGCAATTTCGTTTCCTTCCCCGTCAAGGGAAGGAGTACTGGAAGTATCAAATCCGGCAACTGTGCCGATATACTCTGTTGTGTAGGTTACCCCATCTTCAGGTTCAATATCAACTGTCAGCTCCCTGCCGTCAAAGCTTATATCATTGATCGTCACCCCTGTTGAAGAGTAAAAATCACCCCTGTCAATGGCATCAAGAATTGATCCTGTTTCAAGCTCATTGCTGCGCACCTTTACCCATCCCCTGCCCGGTGTGGCGCCTCCCGCATGATAGTTATGGGTATCATCTGTTGCCAGTCCGTAAAGCAGTCTTCCATCCCCGTTGGCCAGTCGCATGGAAAGGACAATGTCCCATATCCTTTCGGTGCTTGCGCGGAACTGATCACCTTCATTATTAACAGCAGGATGCCCGTTATAGAGTTCAAAAAACCTCAGGTTGTCAACCTCAAGCATCTTTTCGGCGGTGATGGCCCAGGTGAAATTCGGATGGGCGAGCACGGGCCAGGTGTTGCGCCCCGACCTTTCGCGGTAATCGTCTACACGGCGCACTATCTCCTTCATCATATGTGCCCTTTCACCCGGGCTTCCTCCCACTGTGGGTATCACCTCATTCTGGTGGATAGCCACTACGTGGACTGCAAGCTGATCGGTTATCTCATTGCCCATCATCAGCATGAACTCACCGGGCTCCTCGAACATATGGCGGAATTCATCAAGCGGCTTCAGCCTTACAAGCACACCGTCATCTTCATATGGCATGATATCGGCCCATTCCTCACCGAAATACCTGATGTACTTTTCAACAGCAGGATGATCAGGCTGCAGATGTTGCCAAAGCTCACCGTCAATAAGTCTGTGATTTCCCCTTACAGGTCCCTCGGTGGGTGTCTCCAGCAAAATATTGTGATCGGTAAATACCATGAAATCATAATCATTTTCCTTATACCAGCGGGCTACCGACTCAGGAAAATCATCACCATCGCTCCAGAAGGTATGGGTGTGAACATTGCCGCGATACCATCCTGGCTGGTCATCAGTTGTCTTACACGAAAATGCAAACAAAAGGATAAATAACGCATAAAGCATTAATTTGAAATTTGAAAATACCGGATTATTCATTTTTGAATTGTTTTTAGTTTATATTGCCATATAGCCTGGATCAATTGTGCCTTATCATTGCCGGGCAATGTCTCATACCATAAAGTCAACAATCTGCCGTCAGGAAGAACAGCTGTTGTGGGATAGCCAAAATCACCCGTCGTTTCGCTGAGAGAATGCGGACCGGACCAGCTTCTGCCGCAATCACTGCTGAAACGGACGTATACATTGCGAGGCTCCCTCCTGTAACCGTATGACATCAGGAGGGGATTGCCGGGAAGCCTGATAAGATGAGAAGGCAATCCCCAGACATTAATTGAACGCGGAACGGTCCATGTTCTGCCACCATCGTCGGAACGTGTTTGCAGAGTTTCACGGTCATATGGTTCATTATGATTCCTGATCTGGGCAATCAGTGTACCATCTTTACACTCGATAATGTCCAGCTCATGATAGTTTGCAGGATCGTGTCCCGGATAAGATGGAATCTGTCCGATTATTTCCCAGGTCCTGCCATCATCAAAAGATTCCGCAACACCAATAAAAGACTCATCTTTACCTGCCCATAAAAGACGGTTGTCACGGGTGAGTTTTGGTCCGTTAGGCGACATAAGAGGCACATGGTAGGGTTCCGACCAGCTCCTTCCGCCATCTTCACTCCTGATCATCCACTGCGTAACCGGATAAAGAGGTGCAATGCCCTTCTGTTCTTTACGCTCCATAAATTTCCTGATTTCGGGATATGGGCAGTTGGCAGATTTCATATTATCCATAGCGTCTCTCCAAAGATCCAGCCTTTCCTGTGGCCATTCGTCTGTCGTTTCAGGTACATTCGGGATCCTGTTCACAAAGGCTGTTGAAGTAAACCAGGTTACAAGAAGGGTACCCCTGTCCGTTTCCAGTATCCCGGCATCACGGTCATCCAAAGGGGTGTCAACAAGAATTTGCGGCTCAGACCAGGTTTTGCCGTTATCTTTTGAATATATCATTTCTACCCGTCCGAAAGGACATACATGCCCTTCCCTTCCACCTGAGTATACGGCAAGAAGATCACCTGCATCTGTAATTATAACAGTAGGCCAGCCATGGAAAAGCCCCTCATTCCGGCTAACGGTTTCTACAGACTCAACCGTTATTTCCGGCTTTACGCTATCACCCGGCACAGGCTGGCCTCCGCAGGTTAAATTAAATACCGCAATCAGGCCGGTATAAACAATAACTCTTTTCATTATACCTTTTTTCATTATACTGAATTCCTTAATTGGTTCAAGTGTGTTAGCGGAACTATCAGCAAGGGAAGCTCGAAGCCACCCCACTGATGCAGGGATTGGGGCCAGGCAAGGGCAAAACCTACACAAACCAGCACCCACGCAGTAAAGGAAAAACCTCGCAGCTTGTCGTGGCTCATTACAAACAGGGCTCCGGCACACAGGAGCCCGAAAAGTCCCTGACGATAGGACAACATTCCTGCCAGCGCAAGTCCGATAAGTATTATGGCAATAATAGCAACTGCTGAAGCAAGATGACGGATGGATGTTTTTTTTCCTGTGGCCATGCCATAATAGTTAACCTGTTACAGGATAAATGAAAATAAAATTTTGTTGCATTTTTAACCAAAACTTTAGCTTACAGGATAAATATAGAAATATTCAGTTTATTTTGAAAAATAGCCTGGATAAACTATTAAAAGATGTCAGGAAACTTAATAACTACCGAAAAACAAAAGGATTTTTACGGTAATACAGAAATCCATCTTCAGCACCAATAAGAAGTTCAGGAATCCCGTCACCGGAAAGGTCTATTGTCGCGGGACTGCTCGTATGCCCCGCCAGCCGTCGTTCGTCAAGCAACCCTTTGTCCCTGAAAACGGTAATTCCGTTAACCTCTCCCATATTCCTGTAGAAACTGGCATTCTGACTGTTAAGTAAGATATCAAGACGTCCATCACCGTCAAAATCAACAATGGCAATCTTGCGGCGGCCACTGCGTCCGGCTGTACCATCATTCAGACGTAAGGGTCCATCCTCTCCCTCAAGTTGGAACACCCGCTCACCAGGCAGTAGGACAACGTCTCCATTGCGTTTTACACGTCTGAACAGGGCAAGGTAACCTTCATGATCCAACATCACCAGGTCAGTCAGTCCGTTACCTGTCCAGTCCACCGCCACAGGAGTGGTGCGCCATTGCGTTACCAGGGCATTTCCTTCCGGATCCCACCAGTTCCAGCAGGGTTTGGGCACCTCTCCTTCCCACTCTACTTCCAATGGTTGAGCGGCTGCAAGTTTTGGTTTGGTAAGGGTACCAACATTCTCATACCATACGACCTTGCCCCATATGGAATTAACTATAAGATCAGGCAGTCCGTTATGATTCCAATCAGCTACCGTCAGGGTGGTATAACCCCATTTGGCCTCAGCAGGCCCCTGAATAGATCCGTTTGGCCCTGCCACTATACGAATCACCTCTCCACCGGTCTTTAAAAGTTCAGGGGCAGCCCATTTAACAGGATTACCACCGAGATTTTCTATAAAAGCAATATGCCCCGCAGTATTCCCGACTATTATATCATCACGGCCATCACCATTCCAGTCGAAACCAACCGGTGTGGCAAGTGCACCAAATTTAATATCTTCAGCCAGCTGTCGGAAATACCGTGGAGGAAGAAACAATGGCATCCCATCAACTACTTCCCCTGTATGTTCAACCAGTGCTACCCGGCCATCTTCATCCCCAACTACCAGGTCAGGCCAGCCATTGCCTGTAAAATCATAAGCCACGGGAGTGATCATGCAAAGGTCCATGCAAATCTCTGTATCACCATTTGTAAGGGGTCGTCCCGGTGCATAAAGGGGGTTGCTGAGGGTCCCGACATTCTTAAAAAAAGTAAACCCGTCACGAAACTCACCACATATCAGGTCTGGTTTACCATCTCCGGTAAAATCTGCAAAGTTGGGTGACGGACGGCCATAAACATTTATTGGAACACCGTCGGTATCCAGAAGCTGTTTTGGATCCTTGTAAACAGGATTATCATTGCTGCCTGTATTCTGCAAAATATAGATGTATCCTTTTAACGGACCATTAGTCCACTGGCCATTCTCATCGTAGGCATCATCCCATCCATAGTATTTACTGCCCCTGTAATTCCTGTCTCCCCAGATACCTATGCCAACGATAAGATCCTGCACACCATTGTTATTATAATCAACAAACTTCCATTGATTGGCCCTTATGCGGGCATCTCCAGGATAGAGATCATTTGCATCCGGCGCAGGAATGCTCACAGGATTATCAAAAGCCGTGTTTTTAAAGTCAGGATAAAACCTGCCAGGTGTCGATACAACAGGTTGACCGTTGATATATGATATGCTTGCGTTATCCACTGTCCCGCCGAGTCTCCTGGCTGGTTTATAAACCGGCAGATCTGTTACCGGATCGATATCACCAGTATTCTCAAAGAAATAAACCCCGTTATAGGGTGTATCGGTGCATACGATTACCAAATCGGTCAAACCGTTATCATTAAAGTCCATAGGAAGCGGCCATGCCCATAAACCTACACCAAGGTCCGCAAGCAAACCGGGATTATTGTAGGGTAAACGCTCAAGTTTCTGGCTTAATGATGGTGTTACATCTGCCATTAAACATGCAGCAACAAACAGAAGAAACCAGATTTTATGTTTCATTGTCCTATTTTTATACTGTGTGAAAGATCCTGGACATCTACCCGGGAGCCTGTAATTAAGGATTCAATCCTGTAATTATGATAAAAGATAATTTTAAAAGTGTCCTGTGAAAACCTCGTAACATATAGTTGCTTTGTTAAAAAGTTGCGTCGCACCCGCTTCAACGGTTATCTTTAATTGGCATTATCTCTTAATTAAATGATTTCCAGCCAATAATAATCTTTTAGCAAGAGGTGGCAATCTTAAATATTCCCTTCAAGTTCAAGTCCGTAGAGCTTTGAAAAAGCCTTCATCTTTCTTGCATCACCCCTGTCTCCCCAGAAAAGAATCGGATGCGGGCCCCGGTATGCATCACAAACATCATCGGTCCTGTCCAGTTCTACCAGGACCCGTGTAGCACATCCGCCCGTGGGGGGTGATGCGGGTGAATCTATTACCTTTCCGGTCCAGCAGGACAGCCTTTCTTCACCACTCAGATATTTGGCAAGCATAACAGGTTCTCCCGGAGTCCATTGAACATCAAGTGCTGCTGTCTTGGGAAGCTGATGAAAAAACGGCCGGACAAAATAATCCTGCTCAGGACCTGCCGGTCCCTGCAGTTTAGTTGCACAGGTACAGTGGGAGGCAAAATAAAGATTTTCGCTTGTGTCAAATTCAGGGTTATGCATAAAACCTGCTCTTTCAAATAACCACCTGCCAAGCATCTGGGTTAATGTCCCGTCAAGATGATTTTCGCATCCGCAGGGTATAAGTTCGCCGTTATTTATGGAGAAGCTAAGACATGGCTTCCTGTGCTTAAGCATCAGACATTCGATGGTTATTGCATCGGCACCGTATTTTTCCATTATCTGTTTTACAGCATAATGCGAGCGGATACCCTCAACAAAATAGTGATCTGTCACATCTATTACCTTCATTGCTTTCCGCTTAAGCTCCATTGCTTCGCCCGTAATTCTGTCATCTGCCTTTATTGAATCAAACAGGCTGTTGAATTCCCCGGCAGGGACATCAACAATCCTGGTATTCAGAAACTCTTCCCGTGATTCTGCCATTTCGCTGACATTGCCTGAAACCCTCAGGAGCCTGCTCTGTGCCAGCATCTTTTTGGCACGCACAGCAATTAGTCCGCGCTCAATCTCATCCCAGTTTTCAATTGAAT
>SLHT01000142.1 GCA_007136055.1 Syntrophomonadaceae bacterium | reverse complement strand
TTACCAATGTGCCGGTCATAATCGACAATGGCGCCAGTTGGTTTCGTTCAACTGGTACACCGGGCAGTCCGGGTACCAAGGTTTTTTCTGTTGTTGGGAAAGTAAAAAATACCGGACTTGTTGAAGTGCCAATGGGCGCTACTTTAAGGAATGTTATTTTTGACATGTGCGGCGGGATTTTAGATGATAAGAAGTTTAAAGCAGTCCAGACCGGCGGCCCTTCAGGAGGGTGCCTTCCCGAAAACAAGCTTGATCTGCCGGTAGATTTTGATACCCTGACCCGTGAAGGTTCTATGATGGGTTCCGGCGGGATGATTATTATGGATGAAGAAACCTGTATGGTTGATGTGGCCCGTTACTTTACAGATTTTTTAACCCAGGAATCCTGCGGTAAGTGCAGCGCCTGCAGAATCGGGTTGACCAGTATGCTTGAAATCCTTGAAAAAATATGCCGGGGAGAAGGTATTCCGGAAGATATTGATAACCTGGTAAAACTTCTTGATGTGCTTGAACAGGGCTCACTGTGCGGTTTAGGTAAATCAGCTCCCAATCCTGTCCGCAGCACGCTAACTCATTTTAGAAACGAATACCTGGCCCATATCGAAGAGAAAAGGTGTCCCTCAGGGGTATGCCGCAGCCTGATCAGTTACGATATAAGCGACCTCTGTAATGGCTGCACACGCTGTGCCAGGTCCTGTCCACAAAACGCAATAAGCGGCGCCAAAAATGAAAGACATGTTATTGACCAGGAACTCTGCAATCGCTGCGGTATTTGTAAAGTTACCTGTAATTTCGATGCGGTAACCATAGTCAAGTAAAACTTAACCGTAAGGAAAGGATAATAATGAGCAATAATATTACCATAACAGTTGATGGGCAAAAAGTGCAAACAGAAGAGAAAAGTATGCTTCTGTCCATTTTAAATGACCTCGGTGTACGGGTTCCACAACTATGCAACCATCCTTCGCTTACCCCGAGCGGAGCCTGCAGGTTATGTATGGTCGAAATTACCAAAAGCGATTGGAATGGTAAAACTAAACTTGTCACTTCATGTTTATATCCTGCTGAAGACGGCCTGGTTGTATCGACCCGTTCTAAAGCAGTCTTAAAAACACGCAGAAGCCTGCTCGAGCTTTACCTGGCCCAGTGCCCCGGCTCGGAAAAGGTAAAAGCTCTGGCCCGACTGGAAGGGATTGACGATACTCCCTTTACCACTCCGCAAGAAGACGGCAATAAGTGTGTGACGTGCGGCCTCTGTACCCGGGTCTGCCAGGATTGCGGACCGGGAGCAATCTCCACCCTGGGACGTGGGTTTGACAAGCAGATCGGTCCAAACACCGAGAATAAAGCTGAAAATTGTACCGGCTGCCGCACCTGTACCTATATCTGCCCAACAGATGCAATTCCTTTTAGGCAGGAAAATGGAGTATACACCATCTGGAACCATGACTTTGAAATACCTACCTGTTCCGTGCAGCCGGAATTATGCCGCGGTTGCGGCAGGTGTGAAGAAGTATGCCCTTATTCTATACCACAGGTTGTACTTTATAAAAACGGCACCTCAGCCGCCCAGATTTCCTTAGAAACATGTGTCGGTTGTGGAATTTGCCCCGGGGTATGCCCGACCGGAGCAATAAAGCAGAAAAAAACTGCAGAGCTAACAGATTTTGAAACGCTGTTATTTAATAAGAACCTGAAAGGCAGAGAGATTGCCTTTGCCTGTCCCCGTTCCCCGGTGCCCGATGATGAAAATATGATCAGGGTTAGCTGTATCGGCAGTATTGATATTTCGATCCTGCTCTACTGCATTGCCGCCGGGGCTAAGAGCGTGGCCCTGATCTGCCGCGACAAGGATAGCTGTCCTTATTACAAGGGTGGCGATCTTGGAGAAAAACGCCTCGTAACTGCACAAGAACTGCTGAAATACTGCGGTTTAGGCGCTGAACAACTGGCCTTGTTGAAACCCGGTTTTGGGCAGGAAGGACCCCTAAAAGTATGGCAGGAATACAGGGATTCTCTGACCGGTATTCCTGAGAAGCTGCTGTCGCTGTACATCCCCGATGGAAAACCTGTTCCCGGAATGGATCTGGCCCTGGATATTGTCGGCTGGTTAAAAGAATTACCGGAATTAAAAACCAGTCTTCCTCTCCTTATATCTTCATGGTTTGAAACATCTTCAGATCCTTCAGCCCCTGTTCTCTACCTGGACAGGCTGCCTGAACTGCATATGCTTCTTGCCTTAACCATGGAAGAACCGGAAGTTTTGAACATCCTGGCAGCAGCAGCTTCCCTCCTGAACAATAAAAACTATGTTGTCCGCTGCCTGGCCTCAGAAAAAGATCTCAAGGGTGTGCAGGCAGAAAATATTATTACTTTCGATCCACGGGTACCAAAGGGAGTTCCGGCTGAGTGCTACCTGCAAACCCTGAATGCAATCGCCGGTTTGCCGGCAGGAGATCCCGGAGCGAGATTTACATTTACTCTCTCTGCACAGCAACGCAGGGAGTTGCAAGCCAACCACGCTAAAAGCACCAAACAGAGACTGTTATGCCCGACAGCGGAAGAGTATCTGCAGTATGCACTTATACTGCGCTCCGGCGCATGGATCCAGTCACCGGCAGAAAAACCGCAGCTTTTATTCACCGCTGCCGTAGAAGACCAGTCGAAACAGGTGCGGATTGAAAAACAGCGCAGGATAAATAACCACCCAATCCTCCCACCGCTGGAAGCGCCGGTATTTAAATTTTCCTTTAATGGGAAAGAATATACCGCCCGTGAAGGTGAAGTGATTACATCTGCCCTCTATGCGGCCGGTATCACCGTGTTCGGACACCACCATCGTGATGGTGCCGCCCAGGGTGTTTATTGTGTCAACGGCCAATGTTCTCAGTGTATGGTTATCGCTGATGGCAAACCGGTTAAAGGATGTATGACTGCTGTTACACCGGGTATGCGGGTTAACAGTGTCGAGGATCTGCCCGCTTTGCAAGATCTTGAACTTCCCGGCACAATTACTGTTGAACCTGAAATAGTTGAAACTGATGTTTTAATAATTGGCGGCGGACCGGCCGGCATCAGCGCGGCTATTGAACTGGGTAATGTGGGAGTAGAAGTGTTGATCATTGATGACAAACAGGATCTCGGCGGCAAGCTGAGCTTACAAACCCATAATTTTTTCGGTTCCGTAGCTGATTGCTATGCCGGTTACCGGGGTGTGGAAATCGGCCATATCCTGGCCGGTGATTTAAGCTGTCTGCCAACTATTAATACCTGGCTGAATTCAACCGTAGTCGGTGTTTTCAGTGATGGTAAGTTTGGGATTTCCGGGAACGGGACTTATAAACTGGTCAAACCGAAAAAAGTTTTATTTTCAACCGGGGCCAGGGAGAAAAGCCTTGCCTTCCCAGGGGCTGACCTGGCAGGGGTATATGGGGCCGGAGCTTTCCAGACCCTGGTTAACCGGGACCTGGTCAAATGCGCTGAGAGATTATTCATTATCGGCGGTGGAAATGTCGGCCTGATTGGCGCGTATCATGCCCTGCAAGCCGGAATCGATGTAGTCGGTCTCGTTGAAGCCCTGCCCCACTGTGGCGGCTATAAAGTCCATGAAGATAAAATTAAGCGCCTGGGCGTACCTGTCCTTACTTCACATACAGTGCTGAGAATAGAAGGAGAAGAAAATGTAGAGCGGGTTATTATTGCCGGGATAGATGACCAATTCAAACCTATCCCGGGTACAAAACGCTTATTTGAAGTCGATACTGTATTAATGGCGGTCGGTTTAAGCCCGGTCAATGAACTGCTCAACAAAGCCCGGGAATATGGCTTAGAAGCTTATGCGGCGGGTGACGCTGAAGAGATAGCAGAAGCATCTGCCGCGATCTTTTCCGGAAAAATTGTCGGGCGCAGGATAGCCCAGGAAATGGGGATTGACCTGCCGGTACCCAGCGACTGGGAGGCTTTTGGGGATACTTTAAAGCATCATGCTGCAGAAAGCCTGCCTTTTAAACCTGAAGATTCAACAGCTTCAGTCTACCCTCTGATTCGCTGTATGCAGGAGATACCCTGTAACCCATGCACCGAAGCCTGTCCAAGTAACTGTATTTCAATGCCCGGTTCAATATTATCCCTGCCCGAATATGGCAAAGATTGTATCGGCTGCGGGGAGTGCGTGTTAGCCTGTCCAGGTTTAGCTATAACCCTGGTCTTAAATGACTATGATCCAAAACAGGAAAAAGCTTTACTGGTTATGCCTTATGAGTTTGTCAACGATATTATTCCACTGGGTGAAGAAGTAACCACTACCGACATGGAAGGAAATATTGTCGGCAGGGGTAAGGTTGTCGCTTATAAAGATCGAGGATCACAAAATAACCGTCGTTTGTTGCTTTTAGAAGTTCCTTATGAGGACAAATTAAAGGTAGCAGGTTTTATGATCAGGGAAATAGAAACAGGTAAACCGCTGGATGACAGTTTAGGCCGGAAAGAAGATCCTATTATCTGCCGCTGTGAAAGGGTTAGAAAAAGTGAAATTGTCAGGGCCATACGGTCGGGAATTCGCGACATGAACCAGCTAAAAGCAGCTGTTCGTGCCGGATTGGGCGGTTGCAACGGCAAGACCTGTAATGATTTAATCTTACGTTTATACCGTGAAGAAGGTATTTCCATGTCAGAAATAACCATGCCTACCCACCGGCCCCTTGTTGCCGAGGTCCATCTCGGAGACTTCATTGCCGGAAGCGGACCTGAATTTACAGAAAGCACAGAGGAGGCAGACAATGTCAGCTAATAAAAACTTTGATGTTATAATTGTTGGTTGTGGAAGCATTGGCAATCCTACTGCCTGTCAACTGGCCCAGGCTGGTTTAAAAGTGCTGGTTATAGACAGGCGTTCGTCGGCGGGACAGGGTGAAAACAAAACTGCGATTGGAGGCGTCAGGGCCACCCATTCAGACCCTGGGAAAATATCCACCTGCCTGTTTAGTATAGATATCTTCTCTTCATGGGAGGAAAAGTACGGTTTCGATATAGGTTGGAAGCCAGGAGGTTACTGCTTCCCTGTCTATGATCTCAAAACTGAAACCACCTTAAGAGATCTAATCCCATACCAACAAGAATGTGGAATGCGAATAAACTGGGTCAACCCTGAAGATATCAGGGAACTAATTCCAGGCATCAACCGCGAAGATCTGCGTGGCGGCACCTATTCTCCCGACGACGGCCAGGTTTCATCAATACTGGCCCCAGTTGCCTTTCAACGAGAGGCCATGAAACATGGTGCAATATACCACTTTAATGAAACAGTGACCGGCTACATGCGTGAAGGTGATAAAGTAACCGGGGTTAAAACCGACAAGGATAGCTACAACGCAGAGTGGGTGGTTTTAGCTGCAGGCTCAGATGCTGCAGAGCATGGCCCCATGCTTGGTATAGAAATACCGGTAATTCCTGATTCTCATGAAGCAGGCATTTCAGCGCCGATTGAACATTTTTTAGACCCGCTGGTTGTGGATCTGCGCCCGGGCCCGGAAGGCAAAACTGCTAATTTTTATTTTGGACAGAATAAAGAAGGCCAGATTATTTTTTGCTATACACCAAAAGAACTTTTTATCGGGAAAGACCGTGAGTCTCTATCTGAGTTTTTACCTGTGCTGGCCGGCAGGCTGGTTTCACTAATACCCAGACTAAAGAACCTGTTGATCCGCCGCATCTGGCGTGGTTGCTACCCGATGACCCCCGACGGTGTTCCAATAATCGATTATGGGCCCGGCCTGGAGGGTTTAATACTGGCCGTGGGAATGTGCGGGCAGGGACTTATGCTCGGTCCCGGGGTAGGTAGAAACATTACTTCAATGATTACCAAAGGTAAATCATGCCTTTCTTCAGAAGCGCAAAACTGTTTCATCTACGAACGCGATCTCCTGGATACTAAAACCGAAACGCTCAAGTAACTTAAGCCGACTTGCAGCTTTCATAAGCCGAAAGCCTTAGAAAGCAAAGGGGTTTTAGTTGCCTGTACGGTTGACTGCCTATTTAATCAGACACCAGATGCCGGAAGCGCTGTGACTGTTCGTTTCTGAGCCGGCAGTAGTGCCCGCTATGCGCAAGTTTAAACTTGCATTAATATTCTCATTCAGATAGAATGTTTTCTAAGATCTTTAGTGCAGAGGAGAATGATTTATGAGTAACGATCGCATTGGTTTAATCGGATGTGGGGCAATGGGTTCAGCTCTGGTAAAAGGCATGATTACAAGGGGCGGAGTAGATTCCTCGTCGGTCTTCCTTTATGACCTGAACGACGAAAGAAAAAAACAGCTGGCAGCTGAATTTAATTGTATTCCTGCTAACAGCTATAAAGATTTTGTACCTGATTGCAAATATATCTTTATTGCTGTTAAACCCCAGGATATCGAAGGATTGCTATATTCCCTTAAACCTCTGGTTCAACCTGAACAAATTTGCATTTCTATTGCAGCAGGAATTACAATCAGTTACATTGAAAGCTGCCTTTTTTCCGGTGCGAAGGTAATCAGATTAATGCCGAATACGCCCTGTTTGATTGGCGAAGGTTCTATAGCGATCAGTACCGGGGACACAGTTACCGACGAGGAACGCCGGAAGGCCGAAAGCCTTTTAAAACCACTGGGCATGACAGTTCGCCTGCCGGAAAACCTTATGGACGCCGCTACAGGACTGAGCGGAACAGGGCCTGCATATGTATACCTGTTTATTGAGACGATGATTGATGCAGGTGTTTCAGTTGGTATCAGGCGCGATGTTGCCTCTAAGCTGGTTATTCAAAATGTGATTGGAGCGGCAAAGATGCTCGATTCGAATGCCCAGCACCCGGCTGAGCTACGTAACATTGTTACCTCACCGGCTGGTACAACCAGTGCAGCAATGCTGATCCTTGAGGAAAATGGTTTTAGAAGCTGCCTGATTAAAGCCGTCAGGGAAGCGACTAAGCGCTCTAAAGAGCTGCGCATGGGGTAATAAGTATCACCATCCGGTGCCTGTCCGCGGGTGGATTCGCTTGCGGCGGCTGAGTTCTGATATCTGCAGGGCTTTTTATCCTTTAAGTATATAGCTGTAATATTATTATCATTTGTGCTCGTGAGTTTAAATATTATAAGCGGGGAGATATGTGGATGAAACGTTTTCAGGATGCTTTATTAAACAAGC
>SLHT01000189.1 GCA_007136055.1 Syntrophomonadaceae bacterium | reverse complement strand
ACATAAAAAGAAGACTCTTCAGCAAGCGTGAGGTAGTCTAACAGAGCATCCTCGGCAGAGTCTTCATAGAGGTAACGGAATAGTTCTCCTGGTTTTCCTTTGTAAAGAGATCCTGAAACGGGCAGCGAGATAATAGTTTCTGTCTCCATATGTGAATGCCAATCTCCGGCATCTTTTTGAAATCGGACAGCTCCCAGATCCGTTAATGCCAGACTGAAACGCAGGGATTTTCTCAGTGGTGCACGATAATGGGGAGAAAGCGAAATATCATCACCCAGAGGTATGATGTAGGTGATTCCGGCATCCAGACCAAGACCCACCCCATTTATTTTAAAATTGGACGACGGGGACAGGTTTTTTCTGAAGGCCTGTTCTGCATTGTTTAAGAAAATCAAATCGGCAAGAAATCGGTTCATGTCACCAGCAGTCCGCGCTTCCAAATAACGGGAATTACGCCACCCCTGATCTCCGGGAAGAAATCCGGATTCAAATCTGATCTGTGAATGCATGGCACCAAGCATTAATTTGGGTGATAACCCGATATACAGGGTGTTCAATCCCGCATGCCATTGATTGAGCATGGTTACTTCCCTGGCAAATCCCAAAGATATCTCATGAAAGACCTGATAATTTTCATTTAAAAACCGGACTACGGATTCCTCATGGTCCGGCTCACCTGCAGGCTCAAACCAGTTTTTATTCATTTCAAAGGAGGAGAGTCCTCTCGAGCGCATCGCAAAAGATCTTGCTTTGGAACCGTCGGTCCAGCTCAAACCGATGGGAATAATGTCATAAGAGTGTGTTTGCTGATACCGGTTTGATTCTGCAAACATGCGTTGCAATTCTGTTTCAGAAATTCCGGTTTTTTCCGCTGGTTCATCGGGAATAAAAAAAGGCCTTATCTGACCGGGGAAGCGGTAATAATCCGGAATACGAAGACCCTCGCTGGTGTACAGTCCCCCCAATCCAACCGTAACCTGATATTGCCCTGTATGATTGCCGATCATGAGATTTGCAGGATTGCCAAAATGGGCTGCAGTTCCTGATGTATAGGCAATACCACCACCAAGAGCAATTTGGCAGGGAAAAGCGGTCATCTGGGCATAAACAGAAGAACCGGCTGCACTGAAAAATATCAGAATCAGACAGAAATGATTCCATAAGCAATTACGCAATGTTGCTCTCATTATTAATACGCCGGTAATAGTTGTGTCTGTTGATGTTAAAAAAAACCGACAAAATGTACAACAAATCAAGGTTGAAACCAATGAAGATAAATCAAAACAGGACAATATTTATCTGTGAAATATCCGCTACAATAAATGGAATCTGTTACGAATGAAACGTGTTTGTTGGTGTATTTGTTTTATATTCAGTAAATAAAAAAATATTGGAAATTAATATAAAACCTTGACACGAGGCGGCTGAATGCAAAATCAGGGATTTTCACTGGGTACCTGCAAAGGAATCAGGGTCAGACTCGATTACAGTTGGTTTGTCATGTTTGTGCTTGTTGTTTTTATGTTGGCAAACTACTTTTTTTTTTTTTTTTTTGAAGATATTGGTGTCGCGGAATCATGGTTGCTGAGTATTACTGCAGCCATACTTTTTTTTCTCTCAATTTTGATGCATGAATTCGCGCATGCACTCGCAGCTAAAAAGCGAAATGTTGAAATCTCCGAAATTGTACTGTTTATCTTTGGCGGACTTGCAAAAATGAAAAAAGAACCGGAGCGGGCACGCGATGAATTTGTCATTGCAGGTGCAGGGCCTCTTTGCAGTTTGGCTTTGGGGATACTGTTTCTTGGTGTTGCATCGGTTCTGGAGCCATATATCCGGGTGGGTGTGTACGGTGTGCTTTGGTATATCGGCTATCTTAATATCCTTTTGATGCTCTTTAATATGGTGCCCGGGTTTCCACTTGACGGCGGACGGATGATGCGTGCTGCCCTGTGGCACTATACCGGCAATTTGCGAAGATCAACCCGCATTGTCAGTACTCTCGGACAAATATTTGCCTTTCTCCTAATGTTTACCGGTGTGATGTTGATTTTCGGTGGAGCAATTATTGTTGGCGTAGTCTGGATTTTTGTTGGGATGTTTCTTCTGCAATCGGCTAAAAGCGGATATTACCTGGTTGCCTTGCGGGAGGGCTTGTCCGGCATACCCGTAAGGAAAATCATGACGACCAACCCCTCAACAGTGCACCCCGATGTTAGTCTGCGAAACCTTGTAAACGATTATTTTTTTAAAAACCGGTTTTCCTGCTTTCCGGTGATTAGGCATGGAGAATTCATTGGGCTCGTTGAGATCAATCAGGTCAAGTCAATCGACCGGGAAAGGTGGGAGTTCACGAGGGTATCCGATATCATGACCCCGATAGAAAACCTGCGGATCGTGAACCCCGATACGGATGCTTATGACGTTCTGATGCAAATGATCGATGTGGGAAGCGGCCGGTTACCCGTACTTGACAATGGGGAACTGATCGGGATCATTTCCAGAAAAGATATCATTCAATTTGTGGAATTTCGTGAGACACTGGGAGCCTGACGCCACCATTCAGAAACCATCACTACCCGATAATGGTCAGATTGGCCAATTTGGCCACCAGTTTTTTTTGTCCCACTTTTTTAAAAAAGACCGTCAGACGTGCATCCTCACCCTGACCCTGGCACTGCAGTATTTTTCCCGCGCCAAATTTGGGATGGATGATGACCATTCCTGGACGCCAGACGGCATTTTCCTGTGTCGAATCGTATTCAATGGAGACGGTGGAATCACTGTTGTCACTCTTCGGACTTTCCCATTCAGGCTCCCGTCGTGCCGGACTATCATAGGAAATGTAGGTGTCTCCCGGAAGCCTTCTGCCGGTTGAGGAAGAAATCTGTGATCCCTTCTGGCGAATCGTTGCCCCCGTTTCGGTTCTGACTACCGAGGAATCCACTTCATCAAGGAACCTGGAACGTCTCATTTCAACCTGGTCTCCGAACCGGAACCGGTTTTTTGCATAACTGAAATAGAGATAATTTTCAGCTCTTGTGATGGCAACATAAAAAAGACGGCGCTCCTCTTCAATGTCGACTTGATCCCCGGTTCGACCGCCGATCGGGAAAAGTTCTTCTTCCAGACCGGTAATGAATACTACGGGAAATTCAAGGCCTTTTGAACCGTGAACGGTCATAAGTGTGACTGCCGGTTCGTTTGAATCATGCGAATCCAAATCCGTTACAAGGCTTATTTCCTGCAAAAAAGTGCCCAGCGAAGGTTCATTGCTGCTTTTTTCAAAATAGGAGATGGCATTAAGCATTTCCATTACGTTTTGGCGGCGCATCAACGACTCATGAGAATGCTCCTCGATAAACTGCCGCAAGTAGCCGGATTCCTCCAGCAGAAAACGAACCGTATCCGTTAACCCTGATTTCTTTAATTTTTTCTCTGTTCGTTTCAGGACATCGACAAATTCACGAATTCCCCGAATTGCAGGTTTGTATATATCTGCAGATTCCACATCCATGATGATCTCCCAAAGTGACTTTTCTTCCTTTCGTGCTTTTTTCAAAAGAGCAGACAGGGTTTTTTCACCAATCCCCCTTGTGGGTTCGTTGATAACACGCAAAATGGACTCATCATCATGCTGATTCACGAGCAATCGCAAATACGCCGTTACATCTTTTATTTCCTTGCGCTGATAAAAGGAGATACCGCCGACAAGCTGATAGAGGATGCCCCGGCGCCGGAACGCATCTTCAAGCACCCGGCTTTGGTAGTTGGTGCGGTAAAGCACAGCAAAATCACGATAACTCAGATTTTGCCGGATCCTTTTTTCCTCAATAGTGCGGGCAATGCGGTTTGCTTCGTCACGTTCATCGTAATTTTCTATGAGCGTAATAACTTCACCATCATCATTTCGGGTCCATAATGTTTTATCAAGACGTGATTTGTTCTTTTTTATCACAGAATCGGCACATTTGAGAATGACCTTGGTTGATCTGTAATTCTGCTCAAGAGGTACCTGAACCGAACCGGGATAATCTCTCCTGAAATTGAGGATATTGGTAATGTCAGCTCCGCGGAATGAATAGATGCTTTGTGAATCATCGCCGACCACGCAAATGTTTTTATGTCCGGCCGCCAACAGATTGGTAACCCGGTATTGGGCATGATTGGTATCCTGATACTCATCAATAAGAATATAGCGGAAGTGCTGCTGGTATTTCTGCAGGATATCGGGATTATGCTCGAAAAGCTCTATGGGTTTGAGCAGCAAATCATCGAAATCCATAGAGTTATTCCTTTTACATCGTTCCAGGTAGCGCCGGTAAACTTGCCCTGCAATATCATAAAGAGGGCCCTGGACATACTTGTCCTGAAAGATTTCGGGACTAATCATCTGGTTCTTTGCCGTGCTGATGATATGCCGCACTTTTTGTGGTTTGATTTCGCGGGTGTTCATGTTCATTTCCCGCAGAATCATTTTGATCACCCGCTCACTATCAACGGTGTCGTAGATGGAAAAATCCGGGGTGTAGCCCAGGTGTTCGGCTTCTATTCGGAGTATCCGTGAAAATACCGAATGGAATGTGCCCATCCAGAGCCGTTTTGCCTGTTCACCGATCAAATTCACAATGCGTTCCTGCATTTCCCGAGCGGCTTTATTGGTAAAGGTCAGGGCTATAATTTGATTGGGCCGTGTTCTCTTTTGATATATCAGATTGGCAATTCGATACGTAAGCACACGGGTTTTACCGCTACCGGCACCAGCGATGATCAGGAGGGGTCCATCCGTGTGAAGTACCGCTTCCCGTTGTCGTTCATTGACATCCTCAAGAAAAGGCGGATTTGTGGGATAATCCTGGGAATCGTCGTTTTTCAATACAAAAGTCGGCATGTCATCAGATAATAAAGCAATCGTATAACCTACGGTTCTGTCTAATTGGATTCCTCCAAATCAGACAAAATAGTGCGTATCTTCTCCAGATTTACCCGTGCATCACTCTGTTTCTTGTGTTCGTTCTGAACAACCTGTTCCGGTGCATTATTCAGAAACTTTTCATTAGAGAGTTTCTTTTCCACCGATGTGAGGAAAGATTCAAGCCTGGCAATCTCCTTGCTGATCCGCTCTATTTCTATTCGGAAGTCGATCAGGCCGGATAAAGGTACAAAAAGCTGATGTCCGTCTATAACGTCGGATGCACTGGTTTTTGGACGTTCAATCCCGGTATCCACAGTGAAAGAACCCATACGCAGCATTTTGTGGAAAATGAAACGGTGTTCCATCAGCTCAAGTTGCATGCCAGAGCTTGCAGGTTTTATGATTACATCGACATTAAGTTGTTCCGGCACATTCATTTCTGATCGGATATTCCTGACAGAAGAAATAAGTTGCCGGATAGTTGTAAAGAGCTCGACAGAGCCTGGGTTGAGAAGTCCTTTATCATATTCTGGCCAATTGCTGACGATAAGAGCTTCATCTTCAGATCGTTTGCGCAATCGCTGCCAAATCTCCTCTGTGATGAACGGCATAAAGGGGTGAAGCAGTTTAATCAGTGTTTCAAAATGAATGAGAGCACGTTCGGCGGTTTCCCGGGCCATCGCATCACCGAATTTCGGTTTGATCAGTTCAAGGTACCAGTCGCAGAAATCATCCCAAACAAGGGAATAAATCTTCAGAAGGGCTTCATTGAGCCGATAGCGTGACAAGTCGTCGTTGACCGCCTGAATGGTCTGATGAACGCGGGTTAAGATCCACTGATCATGCAAGGCAAGTGGTTGGGAACCGGAGTCGTTTTGCTGCCAATCATTTGCGTAGTCTGCATCCGGATCCAGATGCATATTCAGAAAACGGAAAGCATTCCAGAGTTTATTGGAAAAATTTCGCCCCATTTCAAACTTAGACGGATCCAGTTTAATATCCTGTCCCTGGGCACATAAAATGATCAGGCAGTAGCGTACGGCATCGGCACCATATTGATCGATCATTTCAAGCGGATCAATCCCGTTATTCAGGCTTTTACTCATTTTCCGACCCAGTTTGTCCTTTACAATCCCGGTCATGAAAATATCGTGGAAGGGGGCCTTGCCGGTGAAATGAATACCACCCATGAGCATGCGGCTTACCCAGAAAAAGAGAATATCGTATCCGGAAACCATGACGGAAGTGGGATAGAAATACTCAAAATCCCTTGTTTTTTCGGGCCATCCCAGTGTGGAAAAAGGCCAAAGCCACGATGAGAACCAGGTATCGAGTACATCCGGATCCTGAACCATACCTTCTTCAGGTTGTTTTATACTCACCATATAGTCCCGGGAACGGTCGATGCTGCCATCCTCAAGCGTGTAATACCAGACCGGAATGCGATGTCCCCACCATAACTGCCGTGAAATCACCCAGTCGCGAATGTTCTGCATCCACCGGAAAAATTCGGTCTCCCAGCGGGGCGGATAGAATCGGAATTCGCCATTGCGGCTTGCTTTCATGGCATTTTCGGCAAGCGGCTTCATCTTCACAAACCATTGATCGGAGAGAAGCGGCTCAATGATCGCTTTGCTGCGACTGGAAATACCGATCTGATTTACATAATCTTCCACTTTCACCAGCAGCCCCTGTTCTTCAAGGTCTTTTACGATCGCATCCCGGGCATCAAAACGGTCCATGCCGTTGTATTTCCCCGAGGATTCATTCAGTGTTCCGTCTTTATTGATGATATTTATAGCTGGCAATGAGTGCCGTTGACCAATTTCAAAATCATTTTCATCATGAGCGGGGGTTACCTTCAATGCGCCCGTACCATAGTCCATTTTGACATATTCGTCAGCTATAATGGGCACTCTGCGGCGTGTTGCAGGCACCCAGGCATGTCCGCCGATCAATTTATGATAGCGCTGATCATCAGGATGAACACTAACGGCGGTATCGGCGGGGATGGTTTCGGGTCGCGTCGTTGCGATTGTGATATGGGTCAATCCGGATCGTGAGGCTGTCTGCTCATCAAGCGGGTAGGAAACATGCCACATATTTCCCTTTCTTTCAACATGCTCAACCTCTTCATCGGAGATGGCGGTCATGTCTACCGGACACCAGTTCACAAGATAGTATCCCTTGTAAATAAGTCCTTCCTTGTGCAACCGGATAAAAGTTTCCTGAACGGCATTTGACAGACCCTCATCCATGGTAAACCGTTCACGGGTCCAGTCACAGCTCACACCGAGTT
>SLHT01000021.1 GCA_007136055.1 Syntrophomonadaceae bacterium | reverse complement strand
GTTAATTATGACGGCAACAAAACCATGGCTAAACGCTTATCCGCCCGGTTTATCAAAGGAGCTGGAGTTTGAAAAAACAACTATGCCCCAGTCTTTGACAAGAAACAGCAATAAGATTCCGGATAATCAAGCTCTCTTTTTCATGGGTAAAAAGATAAAGTACGGAGAACTGGAGGAGCTCGTCAATCGTTTCGCCCGGGTGCTTAAGGATCTTGGGGTAGAAAAAGGAGATCGGGTTGCGGTAATCCTGCCTAATATTCCGCAGGTAGTAATTGCCAACTATGCTGTAATGAAGATAGGTGCGGTGGTAGTACTCAACAATCCTCTTTGTTCGGAGCGGGAGCTGGAATACCAGCTAAACGATTCAGGAGCCAAAGTACTCGTAACATTGGATCTTGTTCTGCCCAAAATATTAAATATTATAGACAAAATTAAGGTCGAAAAAATTATTAACTGTCATATTAATGATTATCTTGCCACACCATTAAAGCAGCTATTTCCACTGGTAAAGAAGGAAATGTATAAGAAGGCTGAGCCCCGGGAGGATTTGTATGAATTTCTGGATTTAATAGGCAAACAGAGCGGTGAGCCCCTGGAGGATCAGTCTTCATGGGATGAACTGGCTGCCCTTCTCTATACCGGGGGAACGACCGGAGTAAGTAAGGGCGTAATGCTAACTCATGCCAATATTTGTTCCAGTATCCAAATGACCAAGGCGTTTGCTCTGCCGGATACGCATGAAGGTGAAAGAGTTTTAGGGATCTTTCCTTTCTTCCACGTGGCTGGATTCACCCAGATCCAGGGCTTTAGCCTCTGGATGGGTTTAAACCTGGCGCTGATCCCCCGGCCTATGCCGGAGTTGATTGTCGGTGCTGTTAAAAAGTTCAAACCGCATTACCTGCCCGGAGTGCCGACGATCTGGGTTGGCCTTTTAAACAACGAAGAATTTATGAAATTGGATGTATCCTACATAAGGGGTTTTGTTAGCGGCGCCGCACCGTTAACCCTTGATACAATTAACAAGATGAATAAACTGAGCGATGCAGATATTGTGACAGGCCTGGGATTAACTGAAACCGCAGGGCTTGTGACCTGTACTCCCTGGGGAGGAGAACTGGTCAAACCTGGCACTATTGGTCTGCCCATGCCCGGTGTAGAAGTAAAAATTGTCGATTTGGAGACTGGTAAGAATGAGCTTCCGCAGGGTGATATCGGAGAAATCCTGATCAAAGGCCCATCTGTGATGAAGGGTTATTATAATCAGCCCGAAGAAACAGAAAAAGCGTTACAAGATGGCTGGGTTTATACCGGTGATGTAGGCTATTTCGATGAAGATTACTACCTTTTTATCGTTGATAGGAAGAAAGATATGATTCTTACCGGGGGCTACAACGTTTATCCGGTTGAAGTTGACGAAGTGCTCTTCCAGCATCCCAAGATCCTTGAAGCCTGTGTAATCGGAATTCCCGATGAATATCGAGGTGAAAAGATTAAGGCTTACGTGGTTCTCAAACCGGGTGAGTCGCTATCAAAGGAAGAATTAATTGAGTATTGTAAAAAAGAATTGGCATCTTATAAGGTGCCTTACGAGATTGAATTTATTGACGAATTGCCCAAGAGTGCTGTAGGAAAGATTTTGCGCAGAGAACTGCGTGAAAAGGAGCAAGTTTAATCAAACGTTGCCAAACACATTCAATCAAGGAGAGACAATAATGTCTTCAGGTAAGGTATTTAATGTTGAATTGCAAAATGGTATTGGCATTGTGACTATGGATCTGCCCGGTGAATCGATGAACACCTGGACCGGAGAAGCATTAATTGAATTTTCTAATCTTGTTGATGCCTTGGAGGCAAAAGAGAATGTAAAAGGCATTGTTCTGATATCAGGTAAACCGCACAATTTTCACTCCGGTGCAAATCTAAATTTTTTGGGGCAATTCCAGAATCGCCAGGAACTCTCGGAAGCCCTGGAAAGGACTCATCACGCTTTTAACAGGTTGGAAAATGCACGCTTTCCTTCTGTTGCCGCCATCCATGGTCACTGCCTTGGTGGAGGATATGAACTGGCTTTGGCCTGTACGGCGCGTATCGCTAAAGAATCGAAGACGACCGTGATCGGTTTGCCGGAATGCCTGGTCGGTCTTTTCCCCGGAGGTGGTGGCACGCAGCGCCTGGTGAGGTTGATTGGTTATCCGGCTTTCGAGTTGATTCTCTCGGGGAAAACCTTAACCGCCGGAAAGGCTTATGAAAGTGGCCTTGTAGACAGCTATGTCGCTGCCGATGGTGATCTTATCAGTGAAGCTAAAGATTTACTGGCCGGCATTATTGAGGGGAAGGCTGAATTGAAGCGCCCTCAATTCGATCCTTCAGGATTGGATGCCGTTGCTGAAAAAGCCTGCAAACAGACCCTCAAGGCGACCAGGGGCAGGGAACTTATCGGGCCAATGCTGGCGATAAAGGCGATGCAAGAGGGTGGCAAGCTATCTTTGACTGAAGGACTCGATGTGGAAAAAGAGTATTTCATTGACGTTGCATTATCCAATCAGGCAAAGGGAAGCATCCACACCTTTTTCCTGAAAACCGAAACAGACAAACCTGTGGCTAAAATACCCCGTGATTTCTCCCCCATGAAAATCAATAAAGCGGCCATCCTGGGTTTCGGTACAATGGGCCGGGGCATAGCGATCGATATACTGCGCAGGATGCGGATTCCTCTCGTGGTCAAGGATACTCCTGAAGTCTTGGAACAGGGCAAACAGTTCCTCCAGAAGATTCTCGGGGGCATGGCTGAGAAGAAAAGGCTTCCAGTACCTGTTGATGATTTGTTGGCCTTGTTGATTCCCGTCAGCAGTTTCAACGAGGAGTTCAAAGATGTTGATCTGGTTATAGAAGCTGTTTTTGAAGATCCGAAAGTAAAAGACGAGGTCTACACCGAATTGATGAGCCATGTCAGCGCTGACTGCATTGTTGTCAGCAACACCTCGACCATTCCCATATCAAGAATGGCAAAAGCGGTTGATAAACCGGAACGGTTTGCCGGTGCTCACTTCTTTTCACCGGTATGGAAAATGGAACTGCTGGAAATTATTAAAGGTGAACAAACAAGCGATGATACTGTCTATAACCTGGTCAATTTCGCTGCAGCAATCAAGAAAAGGCCGGTTATCTGTAATGATAATCCCGGCTTCATTGTTAACGCCATTTTGCTGCCGTACTTTTTGAAAATCTATGATTTACTGGAAAAAGGGGCTTCGATCGAATTAATTGATCGATCAATGATTGCTTTTGGCATGCCTGTAGGTCCAATTCGGCTTATTGATGAAATAGGTATTGACGTGCATTATAAGGCTTTTCAAGCTCTAGGGCTAAAGCCTCCCGAGATCCTCGAAAAAGTAATCAAAGATGGCCGTTTCGGGATAAAGAAATCGGGCAAAGGATTTTTCCTGGAGGATGGCAATGTTGATCCCGGAGTTCTGCCCCTGATTAATGTTAAAGAAGACTTCGAAGATTTAACGATGGAATATGTGCAGGAGGAATTCTACGGAGCAATGGTTAAGAAGGCCGGCGAACTGCTTGATGCCGGTATTGTGACCGATCCCAGGGATATTGATGTAGCGATGATCTGGGGTATCGGTTTCCCTCCGGATAAAGGCGGACCTTTAAAATGGGCGGACCTGACCGGTGTAAGCGGGAAAATGCGCGGGGGTAATTTTTATAAATAGGCATCTATATTTGTGCTCTGTAATAAATTAAAATGTCCGACATAATTTTCATCTCTTTTTGCTGTTTAACTACTGCATTGTATGGACTGAACAGCATATCCAAAGCAAGCAGCAATGTCGGAGAGTTGCCATAAACAAGGTATATGGAAGGAGAGTTGTTGCTAATATGAAAGAAGCGGTTATTGTTAGCGCTGTAAGAACAGCAGTAGCAAGAGAAAACTCAGCTTTACGGGATATTCCCCCGGAAATATATGGAGGACTGGTTTTAAAAGAAGCGGCAAAAAGAGCAGGGGTCGATCCGGAAATTATTGAGCAGGTGATCATGGGTTGCTGCCTGACCTCGGTAGGCTGTATGGCCCGGATGGCCTCTCTACAGGCCGGCTTTCCGGTTTCTGTGCCCGGATTAACTGTTGACCGTCAGTGTGGTTCAGGTTCAGAGGCAATCAACATTGCCGCTGCTCTGGCCATGGCGGCGCAGGGAGAAGTTTACCTGGCCGGTGGTGTTGAAAGCATGACCAGGATGCCTTACCTGCTTGAAAAACCATCAACTGCTTACCAGCGTGAAGCGCCAGGTTTTGTGCCTGGCAAAAGATACCTGACCCCTGAGCATATCGGTGATCCGCCTATGGGCATTACAGCAGAAAATGTGGCAGAAAAATACGGGGTTACCCGTGAACAACAGGATGAATTTGCCCTGTCCAGCCAGCTAAAAGCGGAAAAAGCCATTACGGAAGGACGTTTTAAAGAGCAAATCCTTACCCTGGAAATACCTCAGAAAAAAGGGGACCCCATTGTTTTCGATACAGATGAACACCCTCGTTTCGGGTTAACGATTGATAAACTGGCTAGACTCTCACCCATATTTAAAAAAGGTGGCACAGTGACGGCCGGTAATGCATCCGGTATAAACGATGGCGCTGCCGCAGTGGTGGTCATGGAAAAAGCAAAAGCAAAAGAAATGGGTTTGAAAATAATGGGCACAGTACGGGGTATGGCTGCAGCTGGTGTAGACCCTAATTACATGGGTATAGGCCCGGTGCCGGCAGTCAAAAAAGCGCTGACCATGGCCGGTATAACTACCGGTGACCTCGGAGTTATTGAACTTAATGAAGCATTCGCCAGCCAGGCCGTGGCCTGTATTAATGAACTGGGTCTTAATTATGAAAAAGTTAACCCAAACGGAGGAGCAATTGCGCTCGGACACCCGATTGCTGCATCGCTGGCGGTATTAACAGTTAAACTGCTCTACGAAATGGAAAGGCAGGATGTCCGTTATGGACTTGTTACCGCCTGCTGCGGTGGAGGCCAGGGGGTTGCTACAATCATTGAACGCGGATAAAACTAATCTGCATAGCCAGAAAGGGAATCTTAAGCATGAGTAAACATGAAGTAGTAATTGTCAGTGCACTCCGGACCCCTTTTGGGCGATTTGGAGGATTCTTAAAAGAGATCCCCAGCGTGGAATTGGGTTCCCGGGCAATTAAAGCAGTGGTAGAAAGGGTTGGCCTGGAACCATCTATGGTAGAGGAGCTTTACTACGGAACCTGTATGCTGGCAGAAAATGCTCTTAATCAAAATGTTCTGGCTCGGCAGGCTCTGCTGAAAGCGGGTCTCTCGGCGGAAACGTTATCTCTGACTATTGATCGAGCATGCTGCTCTTCAATGACTGCTCTACACCTGTGTTTTCGGATGATTCAAAGCGGTGAAAGAGAAGTAATGATTGCCGCCGGCGCAGAAAATATGAGCAGGGTGCCTTATCTCTTGGAAGCTCGCTGGGGCAAAAGGCTAGGTGTGCCGGTAATAGAAGACAACTTATTCGAATTGGGCTATCGCGATTGGAACGCAGTTGCCATGGATGCTGGAGAAGTTGCATTGGAAGAAGGTGTATCCAGGGAAGAACAGGATCAATGGGCACTTCGCAGCCATCGGCTCTATTTCGAAGCTTTGCATAACGGAAACTTTAACCAGGAAATAATGCCGCTCGAGGTTGACGTATCCGGGCGAAAAACGGTCACTTTAACTGAAGATGAACAAGCCCGACCGGATATTAAACTGGAAGAGCTCCGGAAACTGCCCACCGTTTACGGCAGCCCGACAGTGACTCCCGGAAACGCGCCAGGCCTAAATACCGGGGCCGCCTCAATTTTAATGATGTCGAGAGAAAAAGCCGAAGTGCTGGGCATAAAGCCTCTTGCCTCTGTCAGGGCAGTGGCAAGTATAGCTGCCGAACCCAGGTATATTGCTAAAGCGCCGGCACTGGTAATAGAAAAAATTCTTAAGGGTACAGGGTTGAATATTGACGAGATTGACCTGGTAGAAATTAATGAAGCTTTTGCCGCCATGCCCCTTGTTTCTGGAAAAATATTGCTGGGTGAAAAGATGAATTTAAATAGTGAATTGGCAGATAAGATCAATGTTAATGGTGGCGCTATAGCTATCGGGCACCCCCTCGGAGCCAGCGGAGCAAGACTTGTCATGACCATGATTTATGAATTGGCAAGGAGAGGTGGAGGAAAAGGAATTGCTTCGATTTGTGGTGGCCTGGCTCAGGGTGACGCAACACTGATCGAAGTGTAAAATGTTAGATTTGTATTTTTGCCGGATTTAACATAAGCATCTGTCAGAAACGTGGCAGCTACACTTAACTTATAATAGAGGATTTCTGGCTATATAGCCTAACTGCAAGCCTCAAGTAAGCATTGTTTTATGTAATGTCATTTACAACATGCAGTCTAAGGCTGATCATGCAATCAACCTTTAACATCTCCGGTAAGGCCCTCGTTTGAGAGAATAATTAAGGGGTTGGTCTATGCTGATAAACAAGGTTGTCTGATTTATAAGAAAAGTGGGTTCTTCTTAACCAGTAGAAGAGAGGAGAAGTAAAATGTTTAAATCACAAAGCAAGAATGCATTATGTATGGTCAGTCTGGTGATCAGCGTTTTGATTATTTTAGTCGTTTTTTCTGGTTGTGCAGCGGATAATGACGTTCCCGAGGTCGCAGAACCTGCAGATCCTATTGTATTGGGTGTTCTGGGTTCCCTCGAATATACTACTCCTGATGGTGCTCTAAAAGCTGCCACATTGGCTGTTGAGGAAATTAATGAAGCCGGTGGGGTTAAGGTCGGAGATGAGTACCGTCCTCTGTCTATAGTTGCTATTGACACAAGAGATCTGGAGCCGGGGATACCCTTACACGATGCCCTGGCAGCAGTAGAGAAATTACTTCATGAAGATAATCCCGATGCTTTACTGGTTGGCCCGACCCGCTCAGAAGTGTTATTTGCGGCCATGGATATTATCGCAGATCAAAAGATACCGCATTTAATAACGATTCCTTTTTCTCCTGAATTCGAAGCAAGGTTGACTGAAGACTATGAAACCTATAAATATTCCTTCCGGATCTGTTCTAATGCTTTTGACATAGCCGGTATTAATGCCACAGCGGGTGTTTTTGTTTCAGAAGCTCTGGGGTTTGATAAAAAAGTCTTTATTG
>SLHT01000210.1 GCA_007136055.1 Syntrophomonadaceae bacterium | reverse complement strand
GATGTTGCCCAATTCATTCAAAAAAAGGTTGAAGAGCTGAACCTGGGCTATGCCTGGGCACCCAGCCACAACCCCAGCGTCAACTCGGGATTCCCCCGGGGACACGCCGGCCCCACAGACAAAATCATAGAGCCCGGAGATTTTATCCAGACAGATTTCGGGGTTAAAGTCTATGACACCTGGTGCACCGATTACCAGCGCTTCGCCTATGTGCTGGCTCCCGGCGAAACAAAGCCGCCGGCAGCGGCACTGGACAAATGGCAAAAGGCGGTCAGTGGCCAGCGCAAAGCCCTGGCGGCCATGAAACCCGGCGTCCGGGGTGTAGACGTTGACCTGGCCCAACGGCACTGGATGGAAGAAGCAGGTTCGCTGCCGGTTATGTGGGGCACAGGCCACCCGGTGGGTTACTGGGCCCACGACATCGGACCCGCCCTCAGCGGCGGGCAACGGCAACAACCCCCTGCTGATGCATTGCGACAGCTGCGGGTTGGGCAGACCTTCGCCTTTGACGGATTCTTTTGTTGGCAGGAAGAGCGAAACTATGGCAGCGGCCAAAGGCTCATCTCTGTGGAAGAGATGGCGGTCGTAACCCCCGAGGGAGCCAGATACCTGATTCCGCCCCAACAGGACCTTATCCTCATCCCCTCACCATAATCCCTGACATTATTCCGCCAGGGACTGCAACCGCTCCAGGTCCAGGACTCTAACAGCCCCCGACAAGGGGGTTGTTGTTATTCTGCCTTACCCGGTGTATACTTTTGCTGTGAGGTGATAATATGCGGGTAAAATCGAAAGTGGACACATGGATTGGAGTTACAGTTTGGCTTTCCCTGCTGGCAGTTTTGGTCAGCATTATTGCCCTGCCGCAGAATATGTGGCTGCTGGGCATAGTCATCGGTTTGCCCATTATCTTGCTGCTGCTGTGGATATATCTGGGCACGTATTATGAAATCAAGGAAGACCACCTCTACTGCCGTTGCGGCCCCATGGTAGAAAAGATACCTTACAAACAAATAAAATCCATCAAAAAGAGCAAAAACCCCCTGGCTTCAATGGCACTATCGCTGGAGCGGATAGAAATTAAACAGCATGGCAAGAGATATATAACCGGCACCACCTTCATCTCACCGGAAGACCGGGATGAGTTTCTGGAAGATCTCTTGTGCAAGTGCGAAAACCTGGAGCCGGACTCCGAAGAACAGCAGGCAAAATAAACATCAAACAAACACAGCACCGTGAGAACCCGGTGCTGTTGTGTATAGGCCTGAATTTACTCAGACATCAACCGCTTTTCACCTTCCACTTGCTGGATGGGCTGCTACCGATATCTCCGGTGTTAAAGCGGAAATAAAGACGCATGATGCTAAGCAGTGTATGAAGGACAATAAATGCAATCAGGAAAAACAGCTGCTGGCATATAACAATCCCCTTCTAAAGCTCCGCAAGTGGAGGCGTGAGTGTTGCCAGAAGAATCCTCATGAAAGCTTACTGTTATTCGAATCTGTCGTAATCAAAAATGGACGTCAACACTGGGCCCTGCAGGCAAAGCAAAAACCTTGCAAGCTATTGATATGCTCCCCTTTGAGTAAACACCTGAAATAACAAAATTCAGGACTGCGCAAAGGGGAGTTTCTTATGGTAAGAAAAGGTATGGATAGGCTACACTTAACTGGACAGAAAAATAAGAAAGAGGCCCCTCAGATAAAAATTGGAGGGACACGCTCCTTAATCACTTGGTAGCCGCCAGAAAATTTTCGTTGAACTTGCCAGCTAAATAATCATTTATTGTCTTCCGCCCAATCTAGAGCTTAATTTCATAAACCTTTGACGGGCGCCCCCGGGAACTACCTGCCCGTTGGTCTAACACTTCTGCAAACCCTGCATTAGCCATTTTTTTTAAAATGCGATTTGCATTGCGCTTAGTCATCCCTAACCGTTCAGACATATCAGTGGTGGTTATTTGATTGCTCTGTAAAACATCCACAAGAGACTGTATCTTGCCAAGAGTCAACGTGGATAGTCCTGCCTTCTGAGCAGCCCTTTGCATATTTGAGTTATCCGCAACATCAACCTGCAGTTTGTGATTAGAACCCAAGGGCCCAATCAGGCACTTCTGCTCGTTTATCACATAGGAACCATCCATATTGCCCTTCCGGACAGCATCATCAGCATGAGACTTAGCTTCCACCAAATCAGAGGATATACCATAACCGATGGATACAGGAAAGCCAAGATTCCGGGCAAGATAGCTTCGCAGTGAACAATGGCGCAGGTTGTCAGTTATACGTAAAACCGTGCTCAAACTGGTAAAGACATGAAAACCATTATAGGACCGATACAGCAAAAAGTTTGCGAAATAATCACGGTTGAAATCCAAAAGAGCTTTTTGCAGCTTTACTGCGTCAAGATTCATGTCTTGCCTGTCTCCGAGCAGGCGGTTGGACGAGATTGAAATTACAGCACTCAAATTGCTACGCATTCGACTGTTTTCGATAAGTGATAAGAGCAAGCGTACATTCATTTTAACCTCGTCTTGGCTGGGATAAGCAAATGTAAAAGGAACCCCCAGGTCCTGCAGCATAGGCGTGATGTGACTTAAAGCGTTAATAACGTGGTCAATTTTATTTTCCCGCCACCAGCCCTCCAGGCGATCAACTGTTACTCGAGTGCTTCGTTCCAGATCCTCCAGCGAACATGAACCCAACCAATCATCCACGGCTTGCCCTATACGCTGCTGCCGCTCAGCACTCCAAATATTGTTTAATGAACCGTCAAGGCCAACGGGAATAAGGAAATCAAAAACAACCCTGTCAAGGCTGGCGTTGGGGGTTGCAGCCAATATTTTAAGAACTATAAAGCACACAGATGTAATATCAGTTTCCACATGCAAAAGGGGCTTGCGAAGCGTTATTTGTTTTTCTATTGCAGATCTTACATAACGTCCACTAACAAGAAAGCCCTCGTATTCTGATTCAATCTCCCGATAAATATCGGGGAGACCTGAAAAGTTATCATACTCAAAAATATCTACATTAAGCTCAGGGGAAAACTTGTCTAAGGCTTCCCTATAAAAAGATTTCAAGTAGGGGCTGGTAATTAACGCAATACCTGACATACTCTCACTCCCAACAAAAACAAACCTTATTTTCCGTGTATAAACAATAGATACTTTCCAGTATGAAAAAGAATACCATAAATAATATGCCTTCTCAAATAATAGATATTATGCAAGCCATGTTAGCAGGTGTCTAAAAAAGTTTGACATATAGTAATTTGGCCTGCTATAATGCTATTAAGTTGCTGTTCCTTAAGTATTCTTTAATTGTAGGTCTGGCTAAATCGAAGGGGGGATTAAGTTGAAAGATGCACTTTTTAGCAGGGCGCATGCCTTGCAAGAGGAGTTGGTGACCCACCGGCGCCACCTCCACCGCAATGCCGAGGTGGGGATGGATTTGCCCAAGACGATTCAGTATGTTAAGGAACGATTAACAGAATTCGGCTATCAGCCCGAAGAATGTGGTAAATCCGGAATCGTGGCGCTGGCTGGAGGCAAAAAGCCTGGTCCTGTATTCTTGCTGAGAGCTGACATGGATGCACTGCCACTTGCCGAAGAGGCGGATGTGGATTATGCTTCAGTCACAGAGAACATGCATGCCTGTGGCCATGATCTCCACACTGCTATGCTGTTGGGTGCTGCAAAGCTGCTGAAAGAAAACGAAGATGAAATCGAAGGTACCATTAAGCTCATGTTCCAACCTGCAGAGGAAACCTTGGAAGGCGCCCACGATATGATAGAGGCAGGGTTATTGGAGAACCCCAACGTCGATGCAGGTTTAATGATGCATGTTATGACTGGTATGCCCATTCCGGAAGGTACATTTATAGTCCCCAACCCTGGTATAGGATCTGCTGCTTCAGACTGGTTTACCATTTCCATACAGGGCAAAGGTGGCCATGGAGCTATGCCAAGTAAAAGCGTTGATCCCATTAATGTGGCTGCCCACACCCATTTGAATCTTCAAACCATCCATAGCCGTGAGCTTGAACCAGGGGACGGGGCTGTACTAACTATTGGCATGATTAAGGCAGGTACAACGTCAAATGTCATCCCTGACACAGCAGAGCTTCATGGCACTTTACGCACATTCCATCCCGAAACCAGGGGGTTCGTTAAGGATCGTATAGTTGACATAAGTGAGATGACGGCCAGTGCACTGCGTGCAAAAGCTTCAGTGAAGTTCTATAACGGATGTCCGTCTGTAATGAACGACAAGTCCCTGGTTAACGAAGCAACACGCTACTTGACTGAACTATTGAACGAGAAGAGCGTCTTGCCAATGGAAAAAATTATGCCCAGTGATTCCGGGAAAAAAATGTCCGGATCGGAGGACTTCGCCTTTGTCAGTGAACGGGTGCCATCCCTGATGCTGGTCCTTGCCGCTGGCGATGCAGGAAAAGGCTATACTTTCCCCCAGCATCACCCCAAAGCAAAGTTTGACGATTCTGTGCTTCATCGTGGTGCAGCTGCTTATGCCTATCTGGCTTTACGCTGGCTGCAAGACAACAAATCAAGTAATTGTCCTGACGTATAGTGCGTCTGGTTATCTGAAAGGAGACTAAACTATGGGGTTTAGAGAGATTGCAGGTAGCCCGCTGATGTTTACCTTGGTTATTGTTGGATTGTTGTATATCATGTTTTACGCTGCTATTTTCCTAAAGAAAAGTTATAACCGTTGCCTGGAGTTGGGTATCAACAAGCAAGTAGTAAAAAATGTAATTAAATCCAGTCTCATATTTTCAATAGCCCCCAGCCTGGCCATAGTTATCGGCTTTTTCTCGCTTGCTGCGGCTTTTGGCATTGCCTGGCCGTGGTGGCGCCTGTCTGTCATCGGCTCGGTGGGTTACGAGCTAATGGCTTCCGAAACTGCTTCAGGGACCCTGGGCTATGGAAGTATTGGTGAAATGGTTGCAGCAAATAACCCTGAAATGCTGAGTGCGATTATGATTGTGATGAGTATCGGTATCCTGGGCGGTTTCTTTGTGATAATTCCTTTTGCTAAAAAGATTTCATTGGGATTAATTTCTGCGCGCAAGCAAAGCTCCTGGGGTGTAGTCATGAGCTCCTGCTTTATGCTTACCTTGTTAGCAGTATTTATGCCTTCCATGTTATTGACTGACCCAGTGAGTACTGCCACCCTAATAACCAGTGCCGTTCTGACTATATTTGTGGGCTTCTTAATCAAAAAATTTCACTGGACTTGGCTGGCCAATTTTGTCTTGGCAATCGCTCTTATTGGCGGCATGATTGCTTCAGTTGGTTGGTCGGCTCTTTTAGGGTAAGTCTGAGAATAATCTAAGGGGGTTGTTCTATGAGTAATAATACATTAGATCAAGATAAGTACTTAAATTGGTCACACCGTTTTGGGCGTATTGGCACATTAATTGCTTTGCTCTACATGATTGCTGTTCCATTAATTGTGTCTTCCGTTTATGACATTTTCCCAGACCTTCCAATGCTGGCTCTTGCAGGTATTAGCGTAATGGCAATTTTCATGCCCATAGGTATTTCGGAGGCTCTTAGCTATACTCCCATCTTGGGTTCATCTACGTATCTGACCTTTCTCACTGGTAATATTATGAACCTGAAACTTCCCTGCGTGATAAATGCTCAAAAGCTAGCAAAGGCTGACCAAAATACACCTGAGGGTGATGCTATAGCAACAGTTGCTGTGGCAACTTCGTCCATCCTTACCGTTTTAATAATATCGTTGGGCGCACTCTTTTTGGTCCCACTGCAACCGATATTACAGGCTCCTGTAGTGCAGCAGGCGACTCAATATATGTTGCCCGCCCTGTTCGGTGGACTGGCCCTGGGAATATTGGCCAGCAGCGAAGGCAAAATGCAAATAAAGAATAAATTGTTAGCTGTGGTTATCCCCGTTGCAATAGTCTCTGGTCTCATCCTGGCAGGAATTGTTTTACCTGGCATGGAGGGCATATTGATTCTTGCCATGCTCCCCATTACCATACTCTCTGCAAGGATATTTTGGAAGAAAGGCTTAATCAGAGTTGTGGACAAATCTGAACAGGCGTAATCTCCGAGCAGCATAGATGCTAAAACCGTTTCCAACTAAGACATCCTCTACCAGAGGCACTCCCAAATAATATCACCCATCTAAAGAACTTGGTCAGGAGAACGCAATCCCTGACTTTTTTTTGTGCTAGCTCCACTTTCCCTGGTTAGTTCAAGTTAAGTGCGCAAAACTATATTCAATAAGATAGCTTGTAACCAATATTATTATATAGGAGTCCATACTGGGGAAAACACCTACTACTGATGTCCTTCTGCGAATCTCCCTGTTCAAGCGTTCAATCACATTTGTTGAGGAAGTTTTACGGCTGTCAAGTCGTTCATACATAAAGTATTGAAGTGAATTCTCAAGCCCGTGTTCTAGCACTCCCACGCCTTTGGAAACGACGAAGCATATTCATCCATCAGCATGTTGGCAACACGAATGGCACTTTTCTTGTCTGGTTGTAGCCAAATCTGCTTGAGCTTGGCAGCACAATAATGATGCACGCATCTTTCACACACATGGGGTTCTCTGGCCATACAATCCCTCTTTAGCAATCATTATAACAACCACTTCCGTTACGACACTGAAAAACCCTGCAGACACTGCAGGGCAAGGTTAGAGGCTGGCCAGCATTTTCAACTCCGACAAATGATTGCCAATGGCGTCAAAGTCGGCATCCGCATGCAAAAGAGCCAGTTCATGTTCCACGGCTGTAACAGCAATTAGTATGTCCACCGTGGTACAGGTAATGCCTTTTCGGCGCAGGGTATAGTAGGTGGAGGCAGCCTTTTCATAAAAAGTTGTCTCCACACCGGGGTAATATATGGTCTGGGTGCCCAAGTACTCCTCCAAACGGGCAAATTCTTTCTCGTCCCGGGCACCCTGGAGCACCTCCTGGTATGTCAGCGCGGAAATGCCAAAGGGAACCTTCCGGGCCAAAATCTCTTCAAACAGCAAGACTTTTTCACCGGAATCCCCTTTTAGAAAACCTATCAGCACCGATGTATCAATCAACATCATTGGCCTTCTCCCGCCGTCCAGCTTTGTAATCATAGTCTTTGACAAACATTACCTTTCCCCGCAAATCCATCAGATCTTTGCGGGTGCGTTGCCGGACGTACTCACCCAGCGCCTCATGTACAACTTC
>SLHT01000266.1 GCA_007136055.1 Syntrophomonadaceae bacterium | reverse complement strand
AACAGGGGCGGAATACCTGACAAGTTTTTTGTGACAGGCGCTCCACCCCTCTAATAAGTCTGGTCAATTTTTCGCCTTATTTTGAAGGGTTACTCTTCAATTATTCGGCGCAACCGGTTTAGCAGATCGCGTTTTTTTTCGTCTTTTGCACCCTCGTAGGTCTTTTCAATTTCTGCTAAAACATTGGTGGGATGTCCTTCGCGCAGCAGGTCATTTTCCATACTCCCTAACAGGCTGTAAAAAGCTTCATCGACATTGTTTTCTAAAATACGCCCCGCCTGAATATATTTATTGGTCAGCACAAAACGATCCAGCGTGCCGTCTCCTTCTTGCTCCTGATATTCTTTAATCGCCTGTTCAAAAAGGCTTTCCAGTCTTTCTAAAGCTTTATCCTCCAGGGCCTGGAATAAGGGTTCGTAATCATTGATGATTTCATCTAAGTCTCCTCCGCTGTCGGTGGTCGGCATATTACCAAAATCCGAAAAAAACTCATCGCCAAACTGAGACCGCAGCTGGCTTTCTAAAAAGGGGTTATAACCAAGCACAATCGAAGCTGCTATGGCCAGGGCGGCAATAGCAGCAACTATAAGAACAAAGTAAATTAACCTTGGTTTTTTCTTCTTCTTGCGAATATTTCCTTGCCGCGAATAACTCCTGCGCCGGTAATCGTTTCTGTTAACGCTGCTCACTTCAGCCCCAACTCCTGCAGTATTTCATTACTTTTTTCAAAATCAAGGAAGTAGTAGTAAACATCCTTATCAATTCGTTCCTGGTAAACTCTTTCACCTTCACCCGGCAGGATAACTGTATTAATATCGTCAGGGTTGCGGTTATACAAAACATTGATCAAGTCAAGAATATCCCAGTCTTCCATCGATGTGTTAAGCTTATCATCCAGCTGATTATATATATCCATAAGTTCATCTGTTTCCAGTGTTTTGCACTGCTTGAGAATTGCCTTTAGCAGCCTCTGGTTTCGGCGCAGCCTGTCGCCATGCTGGCTTGTTGAACCCGGCTCGGGAATGCGTGGGCTCTGACGGTGGCGGGCGTAAATTAAGGCTTGTTCACCATCAAGGCGCTGCAGTCCGGCTGGCAGTGGGCTGCTACTGCGCTGGGCAAATTCCCGGGCCACATTAATCTCAACTCCGCCAATTGAGTCAACAATGCTAATAAAGCCGTCAAAAGAAACAGTAGCGTAAGCATGAAGGTCCATACCTAAAAGATCTTCCACCGTCTGTGCTGTCAGCCTTGCTCCTGCATGAAAGTCATTATCGGGTCCCATCCCGCGGTTGTTGGCCCAGGCCAGGTGATCTTGCCCGGATTCTTTTATAGCCCAGGTTTGATTTTCCACATAAGTATCGCGTTTTAATGCTATAAGGTTGGTATCGAAAGTTTCAAGATGATATGAGAAGATCATAACCAGATCATTCATACCGTTATTATCGAGACCCAGCAGCAAAACGTTCATATGGGTAAGCGGTTCTTTAGGTTCCCATTCCGGCTTTTCTTCTTCCGGTTCTTCCGCCTCAACTATTATCGGTGTAACCGGGTTTTCATTTACTGTCATGCCCGAAGCAAGATCAGTGTTGTGGGCCCAAAAACCGGCCCCAATTATTGCTAAAATAACCAGAAGAACCATATATGAGATTTTTACACGTGCCTTGCTTCGCCTGCGGATAGAACCGCTGCGATTCAACTTTCTATCCATCAATATGCCTCATTACCTCAACAATTAATATGAAGATTTATAAAGTACACCAAAATAGAAATATATTTATACGACAATTTAAAACCGGGTACAAGACTGTAACAAGTGCAGGAAAAATAACCCGCCAATCTCCTAGTTTAATGCAGTTTAGCTTTATAGCGCCTTACAACTGCCGCTACAGCTAAAATAAAAAGAGCGCCTACAGCCAGGAAAGACCCCTGCATGCCGCCTGTTGGCGGGGTTACTTCCGGATAGTCAACATCAATAGTAAACGTTTCGGTAAAACTGCCATCTTCAGTCGTAGCTGTAATAATAGCCGTTCCCGGTTTGAGTGGTGTTACCAGGGCACAAAGTTCATCGATTGCTTCGACAGTTGCGACATCCGGATTGCTTGAGCTCCAAATTACAATCTTGTTAGTTGCGTTATCCGGCAATATTTCAACGCATATAATATGATCATCGCCGATAGCTACCTCCGGAGGAGGCGGGTCCAGGGTAATTCCTTCTACCGGGACCGGGCTGAAATCATTTTCCTCCTCATCTTGGGCACCGACAAATCCGCTAAAAAACAGGACGAGAATCAAAATTATGGCTGTGCCAAAATAAAGCTTTTTCATCATTTTCCCTCCTTTTGTATCTCCCTGGATCATAAAACTAGATGGGCTACTTTGTTAAAACATTGTAACATATTTTTATTACTTATGGGAAATTAACAAAATGGCTATTCCTGCTAACAAGTTTTGACCCGCAGCTTTTCTATCGCTATAATAGAGGCGGTCAGATTGTATAGATATTCAGGAATCCGGAAGGAAGACAGACGCAACGATGCCTTTAATGACCCTTTCACAGATTAAAAAATCATACGGCGCCGAAACAGTATTAAGCAACATCTCTTTGCAGCTTCAGCCTGGTGAGAAGGCCGGCCTGATCGGACCTAACGGATCGGGAAAAACAACCCTGCTGAAAATTATCACTGGCGACATTGAACCGGACGAAGGCTCGCTGCACCTGGTCCGCAGCGCCAGGATCGGTTACCTGTCCCAGGAGCCCCCCGTTATACCTGCGGGCACGCTGCGCAGTTATCTTGAACACCCGCTGAAACAGATTCATGAACTCAAAGAAGAATTGAGGTTGCTTGAAGAAAAAATTGCCGCCAGCGCCGAACCGGAGGGCAATTCTTTGGAAGAGCACTTAGAGCGCTATGCCGACTTGACTGCCCGCTTTGAAGAGGAGGGAGGCTACCAGCTCGAGAGCAAGCTAACCGGGGTAGCCCGCGGCCTTGGTTTTAGCGAAACCGATTTTGACCGGGACATTTCCGGTTTCAGCGGCGGAGAGAAGACCCGCGCCCGCTTAGCCGGCCTTCTCCTGCAGGACCTCGATCTTCTGCTGCTCGACGAACCGACCAACTTCCTTGATCTTTTTGCCCTCGAGTGGCTTGAAAAATACCTGCGCGAACTAACCTGCGCCCTGCTGGTCGTCTCTCACGACCGTTTCTTTTTAGACCGGGTCGTCAGACGAATCCTTGCCCTGCAGGGCACCCGGGTTAAATCATATGACGGCAATTACAGCGCTTACCAAAAACAGCTCGAGCTGGAGCGCTTAAACACAGAGCGCGATTACCGGAGCCGGCAGCTGCTAAAGGCGCGCGAAGAAAGACTGGTGCGCGAAGCCAAGGCCGATGAGCGTTCCAAGCGTCAGGCCCGCAGCCGTCAGAAACGCCTCGATAAGCTTAAGCCTGTGGAAGGTCCTGCCGGGAAAGAACAAAGTTTTAAACTCGGCCTCGGCTATACAGGCCGCAGCGGCCAGCAGGTCATTATTTTCGATGGCGTTAAAAAAGCATTTAGTCCTGCCCATAACGGGGATAAACAGGGAAGCGAAAGTGTAACAGCAAAAACAAACCATAACGCTGCGGATAATTACTCAGGTTTGGGCCCGCAATCTAAAGTACTCTTCAACGAACTCTCCTTCGAGATTCGCTGGGGCGATCGCATCGCTTTGGTTGGTCCGAACGGTTCCGGCAAGTCGACCCTGCTCAAGCTGATCTCAGGCGCTATCAAGCCCACGGCAGGCACAATCCGCCTCGGGCCCTCTGTAAAGGTGCTCTACTTCGACCAGGAGCAGGAACAGCTCGTTTTCCATCAGAACCTGATCGAAACGATAACCGCGGCTTCTGATTTTGATATCAAGCAGGCCCGCAACCACTTAGGCCGCTACCTGTTTCGCGGAGAAGACGTCTTCAAGCAGGTCAATGACTTAAGCGGCGGTGAAAAAAGCCGTCTCGCCCTGGCCCGCCTGGCCTTAAGCAGCGGAAACTGCCTATTGATGGACGAACCGACCAGCCACCTCGACCTGCCCGCCTTGGAAGGCCTGGAAAGTGTTCTCGCAGATTACCCGGGCACCCTTATCATCGTTTCCCACGACCGCTACTTCTTGAAAGGTTTGGCCAACCGCGTTTTCGAAATGGAAAACGGAAACCTGCGCGTTTATAACCGTAATTTTGCAGAATACCTCGAGTTGAAAGAAAACAGCGGGCCTTCGACCACTAAAAAGCAGGAAAACAAACAGCAGGAAAAGCGCAAAAGGCAGGAGGAACACCGCCGCCGGCAGGTGGAAGAGAAAAAGATACGCCGGATTAAAGATGAGCAGGCCCGACTCGAACAAAACATCAGCGACACCGAAGCGGAGATAACTAAATTGGAAGCTCTCCTCTCCGATCCCGGCAGCTACGGTGACCATAACCAGCTGGCCGAACTGGGCGACCAACTCGAAAATGCAAAAGCCACCCTTTACAACTTAATGGAGCAGTGGGAAGAAAACGCCGGCAAGCTGGAAAGCTGACAGTGAGAAAGAAGTAAGAACGAGTTTTAATAACATCTAATTTCATGCGCCTATTTGCAAACGGCACATCCTAAAGCTATAATGAAGCCATTAAAATAATCATCCAGGTGAGGTTCTATGCAGCAGGCAGGAGCATTATTAACAACCCGCAAAGAAGAAGATACCGCCTATATTGGTGAAATGCTAGGCCGCCTGCTCACTAAGCCCCTAATTGTGGCCCTGCAGGGCGAGCTGGGGGCCGGTAAAACCGTTTTTGTCCGCGGCGCAGCCCGCGGCCTGGCAGTAGAAGATCAGGTTTCGAGCCCCACTTTTGTATTAATGAAAATGTACGCAGGCCGCTTGCCCGTTTACCACTTAGATTTCTATCGCCTCACAGGCGGCGCCGAAGAAGCAGACGAACTCTGCTTTGAAGAATACCTGCCCGGGGACGGAATCGCCTTTATAGAATGGCCCGAACGCCTGCCCGGCCTGCTGCCGCCCGATTACCTGCTGGTTACTATCGAGCTTTTCCACGATCAATATGGTGAAAGCCGCCGGCTGAAGTTTATGCCCTACGGAGGCGCTGCTGCTAAAGTCGTTGAAACTCTTTTTGAAGAGATAAGCTGGCGAACTGACGGCAGCCTTAACAGGGAGCAGCCCGGCAGTTAAATTCATTATAAGTAATATGCACCAGCCCTGTTCGAACTTTGCTCGAGTTTTCCACATCTAAAGGAGAGATTTACTTAAATGACGCAAGATGACAAACTGCACAAAAATGAAGAGCTAAAAAATGGGCAGGAAAACCAATCAATTAACAGCAAAGAAAATGAAAGTCAAGTTGAAGATAAAAAAAAGGCAGGCAAACGCAGACTGCTTTATATCCTGCTTCCGATCATAATAATTATCCTCCTTCCCGCCATGCTATATGAAAGAGTAGGGACCCTTTCCTATGAAAGCGGTTCCTATGAAGGGGAAATCAGGGGTTTTGAACCTCATGGAGAGGGGATCTGGATTCACAAGGACGGAGACAGGAAAGAAGGCCAGTGGAAAGATGGCCTCCTGCATGGCCAGGGAAAAGTTACCTATGTTGACGGAACCATATATGAGGGCCAGTTAAAGCACGGCCTCATGCACGGAGAAGGGAAAATAATCCGCTCTGATGGTGTAACGTATGAAGGTGAGTTTTTTGAGGGCCTGGCCCATGGCAAAGGTGAAGCAGTCTACCCGGATGGGTCGACTTATCGCGGTCAATATAAAGAGGGTCAAAAACATGGCCGGGGTGAATATATCTCACCTGACGGAGTTAAATACACTGGTATATTTATAAACGACATGCTCCATGGCTACGGTGAATTGGTTTCTCCGGAAGGTTTAAGCTACAAGGGTGAATTCAAAGAAGACCTCTTTCACGGCAGGGGCACCTTTATTACCGAGGAAGGCGCTGAGTACGAAGGGCAGTTTAAGGAAGGCAAATATCACGGGAAGGGCACCATGACTTATGCCGATGGTGTGGTGTATGAAGGCGAATGGGAAAAAGGGATGTTCCACGGTGAAGGAACCCTTACCTTTCCAGACGGCTTTGTAGTAGAAGGCACCTGGGTAGAGCACGAACTTGTAGAGTAACGCTGGAGGGATTTTAAAGCGCCCCCTTCAAATGTAGAGGGGCTTATAACTCTGGATCGCTCAAGAATACTAAATGGGACCCGGAACGCTAAAGGGTCTGAATTTCTCCTTCTCCCTTGAGGGGTGAGGGTCGGGGTGGGGGTGATGGTAAGAATTTAGGTTGAAAACAGACAGGAGGCCGATTAATCTGATCATTCTCGGTATAGATACCACAACCCTTTCCTGCAGCGTAGCCCTGCTGCAGGATGAATCCCTATTGGCCGAAATGACTCTAAACATAAAGAAAACCCATTCCGAACGACTTATGCCCCTGCTCGATCAGTTGCTCACCGAAAGCGGTATTGAACGCGAACAGTTAGGCGCCATCGCTGTTGCTGCCGGCCCTGGTTCTTTCACAGGACTGCGCATCGGTGTCTCTACCGCCCGCGGTCTGGCCCAGGCTTTAAACATCCCGGCAGTGCCCGTCTGCACCCTTATAGCCCTGGCCGAAGTAGTGCCCACTCCCGGCGCCCTGATCTGCCCCCTGCTCGATGCCCGCCGCAACCAGGCCTACACTTCCCTTTACAGGCGCTCCGCTGAGCCGCCTTTTAGCCTGGAAACCTTAATTGCCCCTGCCGCCTTAAGCCTTGATCAACTAATCGAAACAGTCCTTACCTATGATCAACCTATTATTTTCACTGGCGAGGGCCTGCAAACTTACGCCGCCACCCTGGCTGAAAAGATGCCTGCCAAACGAGCAGTATTGGCTCCGGCCCCGTTCCGCCTCTGCAAGGCTGCCCTGGTGGCCCTCTGCGGACAGCGCCTTCTCAAAGAAAACCCGCAGGCCAGTTACCTGCAGCTGCTGCCTCAATACCTGCGCCGGCCCGAAGCCGAAAGACTCTTCGATGAGCGGCAAGGAGGCTTAACATAGCAGGATGATTGATAATAAGGCAGATTACCCTGACCACGTAAAAATTGAACCGATGATAGAAGAAGACGTCGAAGCAGTCGCCGCCATCGAAAAAACATCTTTTTCTGACCCCTGGCCGCTCGAATCTTTTCGCAGCGAACTGCACAATAACCTCGCAAACTACCTGGTTGCCCGTTT
>SLHT01000155.1 GCA_007136055.1 Syntrophomonadaceae bacterium | reverse complement strand
GGTCACCTCAAATAGATACAACATAAACAGTCAGCAAAAATAAGCCCATGCCGATCGCACTAAAAAAAGAGCAGAGCACGCATGCCCTGCTCCCAGTTCTACATTCCATATTTTCGTTTAAAGCGCTCAACACGCCCTCCGGTATCAACAAATTTCTGCTTACCGGTAAAAAAGGGATGGCATTTTGAGCATATTTCTACTTTCAGTGTTTCACTGGTGGACCCTGTTTCAAAAGTTTCGCCGCATGCACATGATACCGTGGTGCGGTGATATTTTGGGTGCAAATCAGTTTTCATGAACTTCAACCTCCTTCTTTCTCTCCCGGTTACAAATAATAGCATATTGCATTCTTTTCTGCAACTGCACAGCCTTAAACTTAAGTTTTTCCGGGGGATTGAATTACATTGTATGCATATTACTTAAAAACTCCTCGTTTGACTTGGTTTTTCTCAGTCTATCCATCAGGGCTTCCAAAAATTCGACACTGGTACTGCTGCCCATCGCTTTTCTAAGCGCCCACATTAATTCAATTTTGCGTTCATCCAGCAGCAGTTCTTCCCGGCGGGTTCCAGACCGGGAAATATCAATAGCCGGAAAAATACGGCGCTCGGCTATACGGCGATCCAGATGCAGTTCCATGTTTCCTGTCCCTTTAAACTCTTCATAAACCACATCGTCCATTCGACTGCCAGTATCAACGATGGCAGTGGCCAAAACTGTCAGGCTGCCCCCACCGTCAATGTTTCTTGCCGCACCGAAAAAGCGTTTCGGTTTGTAAAATGCACCGGGATCAATTCCGCCTGAAAGGGTCCTGCCGCTTGGCGGTATGACAAGATTGTAAGCTCTTGTCAGCCTGGTAATACTGTCGAGAAGAACTGCGACATCACGACCCTGTTCAACAAGGCGCTGTGACCTTTCAAGGACCAATTCAGCAATATGGATGTGATTATCGGGTTTCTGGTCAAAGGTAGAGCTGACCACATCAGCATCGACACTACGCTCCATATCGGTAACTTCTTCAGGCCTTTCGTCGATAAGCAGGATAATGAGCTCAATTTCGGGATGGTTTACAGATATGCTGTTAGCCAACTGTTTAAGAAGCATGGTTTTACCTGCCTTAGGTGGCGATACAACCAGGCCGCGTTGACCCTTGCCAACAGGTATTAAAAGGTCGATTATCCTGGTAGAGAGGATATTTTGTTTTGTTTCCATTTGAATGACTTCTTCCGGATGGATCGGAACCAGGCTGCGAAAACCCTGCCGGCTGGAAAAGTTTTCAGGATCTTCTCCGTTCATATGTTCAACCTGTAAAAGAGCGTAGTACCTTTCATTATCTTTAGGAGGCCGGATGCGGCCACTTATTATATCACCGGTACGCATATTGAAACGTCGAATCTGTGAAGCAGAAATATAAATATCATCTTCTGAGAAATAATATTTTTTCCGCCGCAAAAATCCAAAACCGTCCGGCATTATTTCGAGCATTCCCGAAGCACTGAACTGTTCACCGTTTTCAGAGAATAGCTTGGTCAGTGAATCGATCAGCTCTTGTTTGCGCATAGTAGACTGGCCTTTAATTTCATGCTCTTTAGCCAGACGATGCAGGTCATTCAGAGTCATCGTTTTAATTTTTTCCGTCTCCAAAACTAGACACCACCTTTTGTTAATTACCACCAGACCTGAATAATAGGTAGGCTGCTGTGAAATAGCCTGCCAAAACAAGTAAAGTGTCAAATCCAATTCGCCCAATTTGCTTTTCTGAACGGTAAACCGTACCAAATATGATTATTGCACTGATCAGGATCGCCATTAATGCAAAGACCAGATGATTATCTGAGACTGCATAGAGCAAAGGCCCTGGACGGTAAAATAAATCAGCGATAAAAACAATAAAGAGATTCATAAAATTTGCCCCGAAAACGTTAGCAACCGCCATATCAAGGTAACCCAGCCGTACTGCAGCTAATGTAGTTGCGGTTTCGGGTAGCGAAGTACTGATTGCCAACAATATTGAACCAACAAATGTATGACCCAGGCCGGTTTCTATTGCAATCCGATCGGATGCATCAGTAATCAGAACTCCGGCGACAACAATTAAACCGGCTGCCAGTGAAAAGTGCAACAGCGCGCGTCCTGTAGAAATAACAATTCCGGCCTTATGGATATCTTCGCTGCCCCTCGATAGTGAAGGATGCTTTCGCTCATAACGATACAACATTCTGCTACCATAAATATAGACCACAGCTATAAGCAGGGTTTCAATGCCGACCCAACCCACTGGCAGATAAAGAATCCCGAGCATAGCAATAGAAGCAAGACAGATAGTAGATATGCTCAGGGAAGCGGTTACAATATGGCCATGATTAATACGTGCAGTTAAGGGACCTTTCCCTGATGCAATATCTATCACGGCCAACAGTGACAAATTAAAGAGACAACTGCCCAAAATGTTGCCTGCGGCCAGATCAGGGGCATTAATAAACACTGCCCTTAATGTGGCAACCAATTCTGGAAGGGATGTGGCCAGCGGTAGCATGATCGCGCCAATCCAGGCTGTTCCGATCCCTGTATTCTCGGCAACAAGGGCCGCATTTTTGGTCAGTTTACTTCCCGCATAAATTATGATTGCTGCACATGCAAAATATTGTAACCAAAGATTGACCATGTTGCTCCCGGGATCTGACGCTTATTTTAGTTGCAACTTTTGTAAATAAAGCAGAAATAGGTACTATTAAAATGATTTTTCTTTATAAAGGGGGATGAATTATAGATGCATGACAAGCACTCAGATTAAAATATTCAGATGCATAAAAGAGAAAACATTTAATATATAACTTCCACCTGAATAATACATTCGAGATAAATAATAATATTCCTGCTGGCATATGTGAAAAATTCCGATCTATGGCCGAAGCATAATATGTACGTTTATAACGGGTTTAGCTAACAAGGAATGGGTTAGTGCGTGCCTCGGCGCCAATAGTTGTTTCCGGACCGTGTCCGGGAAATATCATTTTGTCAGGATCTAAAACCAGCAGTTTTTGTCGGATACTATCTATTAAGACATCGTAAGAACCTCCAACCAGATCTGTTCTGCCTACTGATCCTGCAAAAAGAGTGTCACCACAAAATACTGCAGAATCTGCGAGAAGGCTTATTCCTCCTTTTGTATGCCCGGGCGTTTCGATAATGTCAAGCGTAACCTTGCCAAAAAAAACCTGATCTCCATCTCCGATAAACTGATCAGGCTGCGGCTGCTTACGCAAAACCAGCTTCAGGCCAAAACCCGGGTTGTTATAAAGCTCTAGATCTTTTTCATTTAGCAGAACCGGGGCCCCAAGAGCTTCTTTGAGTTTACCGTTTGCGCCAATATGGTCAATATGGCCGTGGGTATTGATAATATACTTAATGTTTAGCTGTAAATCTTTAATGCTTTCAATTATTCTTTTCCCTTCCGCGCCGGGATCGATAACTACCGCTTCTCTGGTCTCCGGGCAGAATACCAGGTAGCAATTAGTAGCAAACATACTTACTGTTATTGTTTTAACCTTCACCGGGGGCTTCCTTTCTATCTTCATTATTAACATAGCATTTAAGGATCCGGCATGTCAACAGCAGCTTTTCTTCCAGGCGAGACCTTTGCATATTGCCGGCAGCAGGTCTGTTAAATCTTTTAATTCCGATCCAAGTGCGCAGCGGAGTTCACTGTCTCCTACCAACAGGGCAGGCACTTGATTATAGGTGTGATCCCGTCCGGAAAGGTCTTCAATGTTACCATGATCACTGGATACTATAAGCATCGTTTCTGCGGGATCAATTTGTTCGCTAAGCGTACTAATAAAGCGATCCAGTATGGTGATCACGCGTGCAGCTTCAAATTTGTCGGCCATGTGCCCTGCCAAATCACTGAGAAAATATTCGAAGAGGCAGAAATCATAGTTTTTGCTAATAGCAAGGAGCCGCCTGGCACCTTCCTCGGGTGTAATTAAAGGAAGACCAAAACCCATCCGCAGCAAAATATCGTTTGTAATATCCATATACAGGGCCCGACCTTCTTTAATGTCCTCTAAGCCATAAAATGGCAGCCCCCCGTAATAGGTAACCAGGGTCGAGCAAGAATATCGTTTGCCAGGCAAACCTCTACGCAACATCTTGAAAAATGGCGGTCTGTAAGCATTGGCAAAAATCACGTTATAGCCCATTTTTTTTAATTGACGAAACAGGCCTTTCCTGGAAAGCAAGCTTCTCAGCCTGGTTTCAGGGAATCCGTTTAAGTGGCTGCCTAAAAAATCAGGAGCGTTTACACCGGTAAAGATAGATGCTTGGCCGGTTGCACTTTGCGGTAGTCCCGTAACACCCAGTGTAGCATCCAGCCCAAAAAGAGAAGCACGGCCGCCAACATTGCCAATAGCATTTAAGGTTAAACGTTTGCCATCTATAACTTTTGCTAATCCTGGTGTTTCGGTTCCGACAAAAGGATTGCCCGGTTCTTCTTTACCTAACCCCAGCCCGTCAACAAAAACAAAAAGCAGACGCAAGGCTCAGCCTCCGAACTATTCATCTGAATCTTCTTCAGGTTCTCCATTTTCAGGATCTTCGAACTCAGGCTCATCGGGTTCGGGATCTTCGGGTTCCCTCATCTCTAGTTCCCAATCTTCGGGCCGTTCACCAAGAGTAACTTCCACGCTCATCTTCTCACCTTCACGATAAAAGGTAACGGTAATGGTATCATCAGGATAGTAGTCAAGTAAACGATCAAAGAGTTGGGCCAGGTAATGCACCTCATGATCATTCATAGCAACGATCACATCTCCTACCTCCAGCCCGGCTTCTTCAGCAGAACTGCCCGGGGCAACTTCCAGGATCTCAACCCCCTGATCCGGTTTTTCCTCGCTGTAGAGAGGCCAATCATTAATCACAACACCAAGGTGAGGCCTGATTACCCTGCCATGATCCATAAGATCTTGCATTACCCTGGAAACGGTATTACTGGGGATGGAAAGTCCAATTCCCTCAACTCCCATCAGTGATATCTTGGCAGTATTGATACCGACAATTTCTCCCTCCAGGTTTACGAGCGGTCCTCCGCTGTTGCCCGGATTAACCAGAGCATCGGTCTGAACAAATGAGTAAGCAAAGTTACCACCTGGAAACCTGACCTGGCGATCAACGGCGCTGACTATACCTGCTGTAACGGTCTGCTGAAAATAACCAAGGGGGTTGCCGATAGCGGCCACTGTTTCCCCGACCTTTAAGTTATCGGAATTACCAAGCGGCATAGCGGTCAGGCCGGTTTCTTCAATTTTAAGCAGGGCCAGATCTGTTAATGCATCTTCCCCGACCAGTTCGGCATCATAACGTCCTTTATCTGGCAGCAGGACAGATATGTTGTCTGCACCATCAACGACATGGTGATTGGTAACTATATAGCCGTCAGATGAAACTAATACGCCTGAACCAGACTCTGCAGGCATCAATCTTTCTTCTTCACCAAAACGGCTTACGTAAACCTGCCTGCTGACACCGACAACTGCTGGCATAATCTCTTCTACGACATCTATCAGGCAGGAAACTGCTGCAGGCTGCACTTCTGGGGCAACTACTTCCGGAACATCATTTGAAACTTCATGCGTAGGTTCATCAAAATCCGGAACCAGGAAGAATACAAACAAGCCGTAAACCAGGACAGCGCCAAGTAGAATGCCCAGGATTCCAAACGAAAGGTAACCGATAAAAGACCAGATCCCTCCGTGATTTGAGCGTTTATTATGATTATACTTATGTTCCATAGAGAACTGCCTCCTTTCAATACCAGTTTAACTTATAAACTTAGTGCCGTAAAGGCATGCTTGTTGGCAAGCTTTGCGCTTATTAATATCAGTCAACTTTACCGGACTGCTGATCATAGCTTTCATCATTCTTGCGGTAGATAGACGCGCCAAGGCCTGTTAGTTTTTGTTCAAAGCTGTCGTAGCCCCGGTCTATGTGTTCAACAGCACTAATCTGGCTCTCGCCATCAGCAGTCAAAGCAGCAATAATCAGCGCTGCCCCGGACCGCAAGTCAGTAGCAGCTACGGGAGCTCCGGTCAGGGGAGCTCCACCGTCAATTAAAGCGGTACGTCCTTCAACCTTAATCCGGGCGCCCATTCTTTTTAATTCGTCCACATGATTATAACGTCCGTCAAAAACATTCTCTGTAATCACACTTAGCCCTTTGGCTGCAGTAAGTAATACCATTCCAGGAGGCTGCAGATCGGTCGGAAACCCCGGATAGGGAAATGTTTTTAGATCTGACGGCACAAGAGGCGACACCCATTTTACTGTAATTTTTTCCGGATCGACTTCAACCTTACCTCCGATTTCCCGGATTTTTGCTGTAATAGCTTCCAGGTGCTTTGGAATGACATCTTCAACAGTTACTTGACCTCCGGTAGCTGCCGCAGCCATCATAAATGTTCCCGCTTCGATTCTGTCCGGGATCACAGCATGCATGGCACCTTTAAAACTTTTAGTCCCGTCAATTCTTATAACATCGGTTCCTGCCCCTTTAACAGAAGCGCCCATGGCATTCAGAAAGTTAGCAAGGTCAACAATTTCAGGCTCCTTGGCCACATTTTCTAAAACAGTTCTGCCTTCTGCTGCTGCAGCAGCCAGCATCATGTTGACTGTTGCCCCAATACTGACAACATCAAGATATATTCTGGCCCCCGTTAACTTTTTGGCAGAGAGTTTGATCATACCGTGTTCGATATTAATTGCGGCGCCAAGAGCCGTAAAGCCCTTTAGATGTTGATCTATCGGCCGGGGTCCGAGATCACATCCTCCGGGGATGGGTACTTCCGCCTGTCCGAAGCGGGCTAAAAGACTGCCCATAAAATAATAAGAAGCACGCATCTTTTTAACAAGCTCATAGGAAGGGGCAATCTTAGAAAGGTTGCCGGGGGTGAGCTCCAGGACATCCCTGCCGCGCCTGCGAATGGAAACCCCTAAGTTCTCAAGTATTTCGATCATAGTTCGAACGTCTGTAATATCAGGCAGGTTCTCCAGACAAACAGTTTCTGATGTCATAACTGCTGCCGGAAGTAAAGCTACAGCCGAATTTTTCGAACCGCTTATTTTAACCCTGCCTGAGAGGGGCGTTCTGCCCTTAACTATAAATTTTTCCATGATGACCTCCCGCTGTTTCTTAAATCAGTTAATACACACACAGGTCCGGTTTGTAAATTACGGAGCCTATT
>SLHT01000206.1 GCA_007136055.1 Syntrophomonadaceae bacterium | reverse complement strand
ATGTTGGTAGCCGCTCCGGTGAGGGAAGCCCGGGCAATATTCTGGACCGGTTTAAAGTGATCAGAGGTATAGTATTCGGTCACCCGGCCGATAATTACACCGGCAAACAGACCGGCCACAATGGCAATAAAAGGCCCGTAATCGGGGAATATACCCTCTCCGATAAACCAGTTGACGATAAAAAAGGCCACTACTAAGACAACCAGGGCACTGACCCAGATGCCCCGTTCCAAAACTGCTCCCAGCCGGGCCCCTTCTTTGGCCCGAACGAAGAAAAAGGCAAATATTGAGGCAAGGATGCCCACTGAAGCTACCAGCAGCGGCAAAAGGGTTCCTTCAAAACCGAATAATACAATCCCCAGAGTCATGGTCGCGAGCATAGACCCCACATAGGACTCGAAGAGGTCAGCGCCCATACCGGCCACATCACCAACATTATCACCCACATTATCGGCAATAACCCCGGCATTGCGGGGGTCGTCTTCAGGAATACCGGCTTCGACCTTACCAACCAGGTCGGCGCCCACATCAGCAGCCTTGGTATAAATACCGCCGCCAACCCGGGCAAAAAGTGCAATCGAACTTGCCCCCAGGGCATAACCGTTAATAACATCAGGTTCTCGAATAAAAATATAAAGCGTTCCCAGGCCAAAGAGGCCCAGGCCAGCCACCATCATACCCATAATGGTTCCACTGGAAAATGCTGTCGTTAAAGCCGGGTTGATCCCTGAGCGGGCAGCGTGGGCGGTGCGAACATTAGCAATGGTTGCTACCTTCATACCAACAAAGCCGGCAGTTCCGGACAGAATTGCACCCACTACAAAGCTAACTGCAGTCAGGACATTGATTACCACGGCCAGCACACCTGTCAGCACGATTACAAATACAATTAGATAGGTATATTCGCGCTTCAGGAAAGCCATCGCTCCTTCATGAATAGCTGCGGCAATTTCTTGCATATGTTCGCTCCCGGCTTCGGCCTTGCTCAGCCTGGACCATAAGATAAGTGCAAAAACAAGAGCAGCCAGAGCACAGGCCGGAACCACGTACAATAACCCTTCCATCTTCTACTACCTCCTTAAGTTCTGATAGTTGCTGTATAAAATTTGTATAAAAAACTGGAGAAAGGCTGGCTTAAATACCAGGCCTTTTTCTAAAACATCACACCCTCTTTTATATCACAGATCAAATAATAATCATATCGTTTAAACAGATTTTTGCGCTCCAGCGGGCGATTCCTTTATATTTAGTCAGTTAATTTATTCGTCCAGCAGGGGATAATCTCCTGTGAAACAGGCCCGGCAAAGCTTCTCAGCAGGCAGGCCAACTGCTTCCACCGTTTCATCCATGGTTAAATAGCCCACCGAATCTGCCCCGGTTAAAGCCGGCATGTCTTCCACCTGGCGGTTATAGGCAATCAGATCTTGGGCATTTGGAATATCAATTCCATAATAACATGATCCTTTTACCGGCGGGGAACTGATCCTGAGATGAACCTCGCGGGCTCCGGCCCGGAGCATAATTTTAATCAATTTGACACTGGTGGTACCCCGCACAATGGAATCATCCACTAAAACCACCCGTTTACCTTCCACGATCTTTTTCACCGGATTAAGCTTTATATCAACCCCCTCCTGCCGCATTTTCTGAGTGGGTTTGATAAAGGTCCGTCCGATATAGCGGTTCTTCACCAGGCCCATTTCATAGGGCAGGCCCGCTTCTTCTGCAAATCCCGAAGCGGCCGCAATACTTGAATCAGGCACTCCAGAAACAATATCTGCATCCACCGGATGCTGCCGGGCCAGCTGGCGGCCCAGTTCGCGGCGGACCAGGTGAACATTTTTACCCTGCAGATTACTGTCCGGACGGGCAAAATAAATATATTCAAAAACGCACAGTTTTGAACAGGGGTTAGCAATGAACTGGCGGCTGTGCACTCCTTCTTCATCTAAAACAACCATTTCTCCCGGTTCAACATCACGGATGAAGTTTGCTCCAATGGTATCGAAAGCGCAGGTTTCTGAAGCCATAAAGTAGCCGCCCCCGTCAAGAGAGGCCAGAGAGAGCGGCCGAAAACCGTAACCATCACGCAGGCCGATTACTTTTCTTCCATCACTAACGATAAAGGCAAAGGCTCCTTTTAAGCGCGGAGCCACTTCGGCTAAAGCTTCTTCCAGGTTGCTGCTACCCTGCCTGGCCACCATATGAGCCAGCAGTTCACTATCCGTATCAGTCTGAAAGATGGCCCCCTGGCGCTCCAGTTCTGAGCGTAGTTTAACCGTATTGAGCAGGTTCCCATTATGAATCACGGCCAGTTCTCCGTGCCGGTAGCGCAATTTCAAAGGCTGGACATTTTCGGGGCTACGACCTCCGTCGCCGTAAGAATAACGGACATGGCCCAGGGCCAGCCGGCAGACAATGCCTTTTAAATCAGCACTGTCCGGAAAAACATCAGAGACCAGGCCCATGCCCCTTTTTAACCACATTTTACGGCCTTCGCCGGGCCCGGCGGCAATACCGGCCGATTCCTGGCCGCGGTGCTGCAGGGCATATAAAGAAAAACAGGTCAAAAAAGCCAGAGGCTGATCTGCAGCAAAACCACCGCAAACCCCACAGGCTTCATTTAATTCTCCGGGTCTAGTTAAGTCCTGATCCATGAAAAAACCTCCTCATAGGCCTTTTTCAACTCATCCAAGCCCAATTTGAAGGCAAGGGCATTCCCGCATTTAACCGTCAGGCTGTCACCGCCATCCACGCGGCCCAGTTCGCTCATCCTGACTCTTTTTTTCCGGGCCAGATCTAGTACCCGGTCACTGGCTTCTGGAGGAAGCGAAATAAGCACCCGGGTGGGGCCTTCACCGAACAGCTCCAGGACCGAATCAAGCCCGGAAGCAAGGGTAACAGCTGCTCCTCTCCCTCCGGCCAGGCAGCTTTCGGCCAGCGCTACGGCCAGGCCCCCTTCTGCTAAATCATGAGCAGAAACAATCAAACCATCTGCAATTAACCGGCGCAGCAAAGCCTGCACTGCTTTTTCCATCTCCAAATCAATGCTGGCGGGCCGGCCGGCCACCTTCCCGTACAGTTCTTTCAAAAATTGGCTCCCTCCAAAAGAAACCTCACAAGGTCCGAGCAGGTAAATTAGATCGCCATTTCGAACAAATCCGGTCTTACAATAATTTTTTGCGTTCTCAAGGAGGCCCACCGCACCTACCACCGGCGTAGGATAAATGGCTTCGTCTTCCACTTCGTTATAAAAGCTGACGTTTCCTCCCACCACGGGCGCCTCCAGGACCCGGCATGCTTCGGCCATGCCTTCCACCGCCTGCCTGAATTGCCAGAACATCTCCGGCTTTTCGGGATTGCCAAAATTAAGGCAGTCGGTTATTCCTACCGGTTCCGCTCCGCAGCAGCTTAAATTCCTGGTCGCTTCAGCTACAGCGAGCATCCCGCCCAGGTAAGGATCGAGGTAGGTATAACGGCTGTTGCCGTCAACCGTTACCGCCAGGGCTTTGCCTGTTTCTCGCAACCTGAGTACTGCGGCATCGCCACCCGGTCCCTCTAAAGTTGAAGTGCGCACCATATAATCGTACTGCTGCCAGGCCCACTCTTTAGAAGCGATATCGGGTGAAGAAAGCAGGCTGAGCAGGTATTGTCCCGGATCACCGGCCGGCTTTAAAGCTGAAAGGTCGAAAGCAGAAAGCTTGCCGATATACTCCGGTTCCCTGCTTTCGGGCTCATAGGCCGGCGCTCCTCCGGCTACACTTTCAGCGGGCACTTCAGCGACCACTTCCCCGTGGTGGCGCACGGTTACCATTTTACCGGCACTGACCTGTCCCAGGACGCTTAAAGGCAGCTGCCAGTGCTGAAATATTTTTTCAAGGTCCTCTAACTTTTCCGGTTCAACAATAAAAAGCATTCTTTCCTGCGATTCAGAGGTGAGGATCTCAAAAGGTTCGAGCCCTTCTTCTCTTAAAGGCACCATTTTAAGATCGATTTCAAGGCCTGTCCCGGCCCGGGAGGCTGTCTCGGTCAGGGCACAGGTCAGCCCTGCCCCGCCTAAGTCCTGAACGCCTACCACCAGCTGCTTTTCCACCGCTTCCAAAGTGGCATCGATTAAGATCTTGCCCAGGAAAGGATCGCCTACCTGCACGGCAGGGCGATCTTCTTCGGACTGATCGGAGAGCTCTTCAGAGGCAAAAGTTACCCCGTGAATTCCATCGCGCCCGGTCCTGGCCCCGGCCAAAACCACCAGGTTGCCTTCACCGCAGGCCTGCCCTAAAACAAGCCTTTTTAAAGGCATAACCCCCACACACATGGCATTGACCAGCGGATTGCCCCGGTAGCAGGGTTCAAAGTAGACTTCACCGCCAACAGTAGGAATACCCACACAATTACCGTAACCGCCAATCCCGGCCACCACTCCTTCAATCAAATAGCGACTGCGGGCATTATTGGGCGGCCCGAAACGCAGTGAATTTAAAAAAGCGATAGGCTGAGCGCCCATAGTATAAATATCCCTTAAAATACCGCCCACACCTGTAGCCGCACCCTGATAAGGCTCTATGGCCGAGGGGTGGTTATGGCTTTCGATTTTGAACACAGCGCCGTAACCATCACCGATATCGACCACCCCGGCATTTTCGCCTGGTCCCTGGACCACCCGCGGCCCTCCGGTGGGAAATAACTTTAAAGATGACCGGGAATGCTTATAACTGCAATGCTCAGACCACATCACGCTGTACATGTTAAGTTCCACCGGGTTAGGCTCCCGGCCGAGCTGTTCAACAATCATTTCGTATTCAAAATCTTTTAATCCCAGTTTGCGCCAGATTTTTGGTGCTTTCTCCGGCCTTAAATTATCTACATCAGCCACTTTTAAGCACCTCCCGGCCCTTACAATAACCGCGCAACGACTCGAAGATGACCAATCCGTCTGTCGATCCAAGCACCGCTTCCCCGGCTCTTTCCGGATGGGGCATCAATCCGACCACGTTGCCTGCCCGGTTGGAGACCCCGGCGATATTTTCGCAAGAGCCGTTAGGATTGGCTGCTTTAACGGCCTCTCCCCTTTGATCAACATAGCGGAAGATAACCTGCCCGTTAGCTTCAAGATCCTGCAGCACTTCTGGAGGGGCATAATAGCTGCCGTCACCATGGGCAACAGGCATCATTAAGACCTGATCGGTTGAAGCCTTGTTTGTAAAGGGCAGGCTGTTATTTTCAATCCTGACATAAACCTGGCGGCAGCGAAATTGCAAACTGTCATTTCGGCATAGCGCCCCGGGCAGCAGCCCGGCCTCGGTTAATACCTGAAAACCGTTACAGATTCCTAGTACAAGACCTCCGGAACAAGCAAAGCGGTTCACAGCTTCCATGACAGGAGTACGCGCCGCGATAGCTCCGGAACGCAGGTAGTCGCCGTAGGTAAACCCGCCGGGCAAAATGATAACATCAAAGCCCTGAAGCGATCGCTCTTCGTAATCAATGTAGGTAACTTCTTCTTTTAAGACATCACGGACCAGGTGGTAAGCATCGAGATCGCAGTTTGATCCGGGAAAAACAATCACCCCGCAGTTCATAATTTTACCTCCTGCAGGCTGTAATTATAATCTTCGATGACCGGGTTACTGAGCAAACGCTCCGCCATATCTTTTAGCCTGGCGGCAGCTTCTTCCCTGGTTTCAGCTTCGAGAAAAAGTTCAAGGTATTTACCTACACGGACTCCTTTGACGCCAGCAAATCCCAGTGCCTGTAGCGAATTTTCCACCGCGGTCCCCTGAGGGTCATTTACTTCTTTTTTTAAAGTAACCTCAACTTTTGCCTTCCACTGCAGGGCCTCCGCCTCCTTCCAGGCGGCGCAAAACTTCCCGGTAAGCCTCGATCACTCCACCCATGTCGCGGCGGAAGCGGTCTTTGTCAAGTTTCTCACCGCTGCTGCTGTCCCAAAAACGGCAGGTATCGGGCGATATCTCATCACCGAGCACAATCTCTCCGTTATGGCGGCCGAACTCCAGCTTAAAATCAACCAGGACGATATTCTTCTCTTTTAAATAAGGGACCAGGATCTCATTAACCTTTAAGGCCAGGCGTTCCATCTCCGCCATTTCTTCTGGTTTGGCCAGATCAAGGGCATAGATGTGGTAATGATTGATCATCGGGTCGTGCAGCTCATCGTCTTTTAAGGAAAACTCCATTACCGTTTTTTTAAGCTCGGTCTTTTCCGGTATACCGAGGCGTTTGGATAAGCTGCCTGCAGCGATGTTGCGCACAATCACTTCCACGGGGATAATTTCTAAAGATTTAACCAGCATCTCCCGGTCACTGAGTGTTTTTACATAATGGGTATTGATGCCGTGCTTTTCAAGCAGGTTGAAAAAGATCTCTGAAAGACGGTTGTTCAAAACTCCCTTATCTTCCAGGCGGTCTTTTTTGACCCCGTCAAAAGCGGTAGCGTCATCTTTAAATTCCACCACAACAAGGTCCGGATCATCAGTCCGGTATATCTTTTTTGCCTTTCCTTCGTACATAAAGTCTTTTTTTTGCATTATCCTTATCACCTCTTCTGGGTATTAATTTGATTTAAAACCGGTTACTACGTTTAAAATTAAACCTGCAAGGTGCTTACGGCACCTTTATAAATCCACTTAAAAAATATAATAAATCTCTTTACCCTTCTTCCAGCCCCAGCCGCCGGTAGACATGGTTAACCCGCTTCATATAATGAGCAGGATCAAAGCATTGCTCAAGCTTTTCCGGGCCCAGCTGTTTCTTGATGAGCTCTTTTTCTGCTAAAGCCTCTTTAAAAGAGCGGTTCTTCTCCCAGGCTGCCATGGCGCATTCCTGCACCAGGTTATAAGCTTCCTCCCGCGACAAGCCGCTTTCCACCAGCTCCAGCAGCACTTTTTGCGAATAAATCAAACCTCCGGTCAGCTCCAAGTTGCGCGCCATCTGCTGTTCATAAATACCCAGCTCCCCTATCACCCGGTACATCTGCTGCACCATATGGTCGGTAATGATCGTGGCATCGGGCAAAATCACCCGCTCTACCGATGAATGGGAGATATCGCGTTCGTGCCAGAGAGCCACATTTTCAAGAGCCGTCCCGGCATAACCTCTGAGCAGGCGGGCCAGGCCGCAAATCTGCTCACAGGTGACCGGGTTACGCTTATGGGGCATGGCTGAAGAGCCTTTTTGCCCTTTATAAAACGGTTCTTCCAGTTCCCTGACCTCGGTGCGCTGCTGGTT
>SLHT01000011.1 GCA_007136055.1 Syntrophomonadaceae bacterium | reverse complement strand
TACCCTTTCTTTCGGCATTATCTTCGGCAGCGCTGCTGCCTTTGGCTATTCTGCTGTAACCCCGGCGGTGTTAAGCTGGTTTCCGCCTCACAAGAGAGGCCTGGTGACAGGCTTTATCCTGATGAGTTTAGGTGCTGCGGCTCTTGTCTGGGCTCCCGTGATCAACCTTTTGCTTTCTCATGTGGGGATAATTAACACCTTTATGGCCTGCGGTTTGTTTGTATTTTTAGCAATTACTATTTGCTCGAGAGTGATTGTTATGCAGCCGGCTTTAGAGGAACAGCCTGTTGAAGAAACTATGGCCGCAGGTGGGTCAACAGAAAACAACGAAGCAGTTTGGCGTTCGGTTCTCCGTAACCCTTCTTTTCGTATTCTCTGGCTAATGATCGGTCTCTCCACCGGGGTTGGATTTATGTTTATCGGGCATCTGGTTCAGATCGCAGAACTAAATTTCAATATCGGCTGGGGTTACGTGCTCGTATCTCTTTTTGCCTTCACCAATGCCCTGGGCAGACTTGCAGGGGGAGCGCTTTGCGATCGAATTGGTTATGTCGGCAACTTAAAAACGGCGCTTTATCTAATGATGGCATCGATGCTTTTGTTTATGACTGGCCTGGGTTGGCCTGTGCTGATTGCCTCCACGATATTGCTTGGTTTAAGCTATGGCAGCCTCTATACTTCTTTCCCTGTTATCGTAGCCGACATTTTCGGTTTAAAGAACTTTGGTATTAATTACGGAATGATTTTTACTTCTATTGGTATCGTCGGCAGCCTGGGGCCTTTAATTGCTGCTTTTCTGGCCGAACTGGCCAACAGTTATTACCCTGCTTTTATCCTCGGGTTGACTGCTTCCCTGGTTTGTTTTGCCCTGGTAGCCAACCTGAAGAAAAAAACCGGGTTAGTCTAAAATATTATTATTACCCCTTGATGGTATAGTTTGGGCATAAAACTGAATTAAAAGAAACCGGTTAAATTTACACAGTGATTGATTTTTTATATGTATATTTACACTGCAGTCTTAAGGGGCTTTATGTTATTATAAAGTTAAAGAAAACGATGAAGACTTTATATAATCGGAGTGATTCCCGTGTCAAAAAAATACAAAATAGCGGTTTTAACTATTGTTGGCCTGGCTGTAATTGCAGTTTTGTTGATTACAAGACCCGACCTGTTAACTACGGCAGGAGTAGAAAAGGAAGATGCCCTTGATCCGGAAGTGGCCGAATTCAGTCCGGCACCCGATTCTTATCAATCATATATTGAAGCCCGCCAGGCTGAGATGCCGATTGTTTTGGAGTTTTATGCTCGCTGGTGAAGCGCCTGTGTAATGATGGAGCCCGTGATCATGGCTCTACAAGAACATTATGGTGACGATGTGGCAATTATTGTGGCTGACCTGGATCAGCCTGAAACAGAAAAACTGCAGCAGGAATTTGAGGTTTTTTATATCCCTGCTTTCTTTTTTATTGATGATAGAGGGGTTATTGTTTCCGAAGAAGCAGGAGCATTTAGCTTTGAGGAAATGAAAACCCGGATCGATCCCCTAATTAGAGAAACCGCTCCAGAGGAAGGGGTGGTATCGGGCCTGGAACAGTTTTTTTCTGAGACGCTTCCAAATGTCGTTGGGCAGAGATCTTTATTTGCCCTGGCCCTGGTTTTTGTCGGGGGCCTGGTTACCAGTATCAGCCCCTGTATACTTTCAATGGTTCCGCTTTTAGTCAGCTATATAGGCGGCTATGGTGAGGGGCCGCGTTCGAGAGGTTTTTTGCTTTCCTCTTCATTCGTAATCGGGTTGGCGTTGACATTTGCTGTCTTAGGTTTTACCGCCGCCTATTTTGGCAGGGTTTTCGGACATATTGATGCAGCCTGGTATTATATCTTGGCGGCCGTGGCTATTATCATGGGCCTGCAACTGCTCGGGGTTTTAACTTTTAATTTGCCCGGGTTGAAGAAAATTCCTCTTAAAAAAGCCGGTTTGGGAGGTTCTATGGTTATGGGCATGCTTTTCGGCCTGGTTGCGTCGCCCTGTGCTACTCCTGTCCTCGCAGTGATTATTACCTATGCTGCTGTGCAGGCTGAACCGTTATATGGCAGCGGGCTGCTCTTTATATACGGAATCGGCCATGGAATCCCGCTGTTGGCAGCAGGAACATTTACCGGAATGGCCAGGAACCTGCCCAGGTTTAACAGGTACACTCAGCACCTCAGCAGCTTCAGTGGTTTTATCCTGGTTGTAATCGGCCTGGCCCTTTTGGCCTGGGTTAACTGGCAGTAAATAAAACGCTTATCGAAATAACAAATAAGGAGTTGATCTCTTCAGATGGAAGTGAACATCCTTGTCGGAGGAGCGGCCGGTCAGGGTATGGAGACGGTAATGAATCTGCTCGGCAAAGCTCTGGTCAGGGAAGGCTATGGGTTGATCTACACCAAGGATTATATGTCCCGGGTCAGGGGTGGCCATAATTTTTCCCGGCTGCGTGTTGCTTCCGCTAAACCCTGGACAAATATTAAATCGATTGATGTGCTGGTTGCTCTAAATGAAGAAACTTATACCCGGCATTGTGAAAACCTTGCTCCTCCCGGAAAGGTAATATTTGATCCCGGGCTCTTTTCTTTGCCGGACGATGAAGACAGGGGCGTGCCCGTTGAATTACAGAAATTAGCCAAAGAAGCAGGCGGGAAGGTCATGTCTAATACAGTGGCGGTTGGGGCGCTGCTGGTCTTGATTGGCCTGCGCAGTGAAACAGTGGAAGGGTTGCTTAAAGAAGCTTTTGCAGATAAAGAAGGAGTGGCTGAAAAGAATATTACGGCCCTAAAATCCGGTATGGATGCAGCTTCCCGTTACTGTAGCGCCTGTTTTTCCCTGCCTGCTAAAGATGAAGGTGATAAGAAGCTGTTTATTGACGGCAACCAGGTGTTGGGAATGGCTGCCCTGGCCAGCGGTTGCCGATTTTTATCGGCCTATCCGATGACGCCTTCAACAGGGGTGATGAATTACCTGGCTGCTAAGATGAAAGATTATCCCCTTGTTGTAGAGCAGGCTGAAGACGAAATTGCGGCTGTGAACATGGTTCTTGGCGCCTCTTATGCCGGCCTCAGATCGCTGACCTGTACTTCCGGGGGCGGGTTTTCTTTAATGACAGAAGGACTTTCGCTGTCCGGCATGATCGAAGTGCCCCTGGTAATTATTATTGCTATGCGCCCCGGGCCTGCAACAGGGCTGCCTACGCGTACTGAACAGGGTGATCTCGAGTATGCTATCCATGGCGGCCATGGTGAATTTCCGCGGGCTGTGCTTGCTGCTTCTTCTCATGAAGATGCTTTTTACCGGTTGAACAAAGCTTTTGAGCTGGCTGACCGTTACCAGATTCCTGTCCTATTTTTATCCGATCAGAATTTTGCCGATACCCACCGTTCTGTTGAACCTTTTAACTTCAGCAGGCTTAAATACAATCGTTTTTTGGCTGAAGAAGGACTGTACGAGAAGCCCTATAAGCGGTACCGTTTTACGGAAAACGGTATTTCACCACGGGCCCTGCCCGGACAGTTTGCTGATCAAGTGGTCCTGGTTGATAGTGATGAACATGATCAGAACGGAAATATTATCGAGGGTGCTGAAGCGCGAAAGTTAATGATAGATAAAAGGATGCGTAAATTAGCTGCCCTTGCCGAAGAAATGGACGAACCTGATCTTTACGGTGATCCTCATCCGGAAATCCTGTTAATTAGCTGGGGTTCTACTTATGGGGTGATGAGGGAAACAGTCGATGCCCTCTCTGACGCTGGTCTGAAAATTGCAATGCTGCATTTCAGCGATATCTGGCCCCTGCCGCAGAAAAGGTTGAAAAGCCTGCTGCCAAGGGCTAAGATAAGCTGCTGCGTAGAAAACAATGCCACCGGCCAGCTGGCTTCAATTATCCGCAGGGAAGCAGGGCTTTTAATTGACAGGTCAATCCTAAAATACGACGGGCGGCCTTTCCTGGCCCACGAAATTGTTGCGGAGGTGGAAAAAAGTGTTGAAAGCTGAAGATTATCTGGTTGGTAAAACTGCCTGGTGCCCGGGCTGTGGAAACCATTCTATCCGTGAGGCCCTGGCAGAAGCCTTGTCCGAGCTGCAAATTCGCCCCCATAATGTTTTAATCTGTTCCGGTATCGGTCAGGCAGCTAAGATACCTCATTATATTAAAGCCAACGGTTTTAACGGCCTGCATGGCCGGGCTCTTCCGCCTGCTCTTGGCGCCCGTGTGGCTAATAAAAATTTGAAGGTGATTGTTGAGTCGGGAGATGGTGACAGTTATGGTGAAGGAGGCAATCACTTAATCCACAATATCCGCCGCAACCCTGACATCGCCCATCTTGTCCATAACAACCAGGTTTACGGCCTGACAAAGGGGCAGGCCAGCCCGACCAGCGAACAGGGCATGAAAACGGGTGTCCAGGTAAACGGAGTAGTTGTGCCCTCTTTAAACCCGCTTGCTTTAGCTCTTGTTCTTGGCGCCGGTTTTGTAGCCCGCTGTTTTAGCGGGGAAAAGGAACATTTAAAAGAGACGATGATCGCTGCGATCAAATTTGAGGGTTATGCCCTTGTCGATATTTTGCAGCCATGCCCCTCATTTAATAAGGTCAATACTTATGGCTGGTATAAAAAACGGGTATATTTTCCGGAGATTGAAGATTTGCAGGATTGGTCAGCGGCAATGGAAGTTTCACGGCAGTGGGGCGAAAGAATTCCACTGGGCATTTTTTATAACAATTCCAGTCCGACTTTTGAATCTACATTGGCGGCGCTGGAAGGTGAGCCCCTGGCCTGGAGGCCGTTTGATCCTCTTTCTGTGGCTCATGTTCAGGATGAATTTTTATAAAGGTGGTTGACTGCATGGTAATCTGCATGGATCAAGAAGATTATTTCTGTCAGAAGTGTTCCAGGTTAATTACTGCCAAAGATGTTGTTTTTCACGGAATTAGAAGTGGATATTCTGCGAATCACTTTCCCCTTTTCCACTTCGAAAAAGTTCCTTTATGCCCTGACTGCTTAAGCCGCCAGAAAAGAATGGAACTTTTTGAGAAAGGGCTCGCTGTAATTGCATTAAGTATTGTATTATATTATATGGCAATTGGCTTAATAATTATCTTTAGCGCGGGAAGCTAACAAAATGGAGGCAGCTATGTTTTTTAAGACATTTGGCAATAAAACAGTCAAAGAGCTTAGAAAAAATCAGGGGCTTACGGCACAGGAACTTTCTCTAATCGCCAAAGTTAGCAGTGGGATGATAAGGAAAGTCGATTACTTTAAAATAAAAAATGTTCCCGAACCGCTAAAAAGCAGGATAGAGCGTGTTTTAAGAGGTAAATAGGCAGCAGGAATATAAATAAAAATGTTGAATTAACCTTTAATCTAAAAATGTGAAATGGGGTGTCCATATGGCTTATGAAACAATTATCGTGGAAAAAAATGATCATGTGGCTCGCATAACATTTAACCGTCCCCAGCGCCTTAATGCTATTAACAGTGCCTTAGGCCTGGAAGTTAAAGAAGCGTTAGAAGAGATTGCCGGTGATGACGATATAAGGGTTTTAGTGATTACCGGTAACCCGAGGATAAAAGAAAAAGAAGGTCGGCAGGAGATTAAACATTGTTTTTCTGCCGGTTGGGATCTTTCGGAAACCACCCCGGTAGAACCGATTGTAGAAATACTGGCATCTTATGAAAAGCCGGTTATAGCTATGGTTAACGGATTTGCTCTTGGAGGGGGTTGTGAAATTGCCCTGGCCTGTGATTTTATCTTTGTTTCCGAGAATTCTGAAATTGGACTTCCTGAAATTAATCGCGGTTTGCTGCCGGGTTGGGGTGGCACTCAGCGACTGCCCCGTCGAATCGGTGTAGCCCGGGCCAAGTGGTTGATTTTAAGCGGTGAAACAGTAAGTGGTAGCGAAGCAAAAGAAATTGGCCTTGCAGATCAGGTTGTTTCCAGGGAGAGTCTTGATAAAACTGTTTCCGATTTTTCGGTCGTATTGGCTGAAAAACCTCCTCTAGGCCTGAAAATAATCAAGGAAGTAATTAACAGGGGTATCGAGGTCGATCTGCAGTCAGGTTTGCAAATTGAGCAGGAAGCTCTCGGTTTTTTACTGCAGACTGAAGATTTTCAGGAAGGCATTTCCGCTTTTATGGAAAAAAGAGAGCCGCAGTGGAAAGGTCGGTAATGTTTTCGGCCGAAATATTTTCATGATTCTAACGCGAGTTTTTAGAGGCACATTTATTTTTGCCTGCTTGTGTTATAATTAAATTAGAGACCTCGTTTTGCAGGTTTATGATAGTAGTTTAACTGACTGCTAATTATTCTGACATGCAAAGTGGGGTTGTTTTATATAAACTTTTATTGTGTATAAGGGAGGTTTTCAGCGGGTGGCAGAAAAAAAAGTTCCTTTTGATCAAAAGAAAGCAAAACCCGCATTAAAGAAAAATTCAAGACATATTAAAAGCGCAATAAAAATAATTTTCGCTTTTCTTGTGGTGATATTCCTGGTCAGCGGAGGTTCTGTAGCAGCGGTTGTTGTAAATTATATCAATGAAACCCCGCCTTTTGATCTTGCACGTTTAGCTACAGTGGAAACATCCTATATTTACGATCAAGACGGCAAAGAAATTGTAGCCCTGCATGAGGAACAGAATCGTATCGTAGTAGACCTGGAAGCAATACCTTACCATGTCCGCAAGGCTTTTATTGCCATTGAGGATGAAAGGTTTTACGATCATTTCGGTTTTGATTTTATCGGTAGTATGCGTGCTGCCTACGCTAACTATGAGGCTCAAGCTATTGTACAGGGAGGCAGCACTATTACCCAGCAGCTGGCGCAAAATGCTTTCTTAAGTACAGAAACTACTTACCGGCGCAAAATTCAAGAAATCTGGCTTGCCATCCAAATGGAACGCAAATTCGGTAAAGATGAAATCCTGGAACTTTATCTAAACCGGATTTACTTTGGAAACGGTGCTTACGGGGTCGAAGCGGCAGCCCAGACTTATTTTGATAAAAGCGTTGACAGCTTGAACCTGGCCGAAGGGGCAATTCTGGCTGGGGCAGTAAGATCTCCCAATTACTATAATCCTATCGACAATGAGATTGAATCAAAAGCGCGCATGCTTACAGTTCTCTCAAACATGAAAAGGAAGGGTTATATATCTGAATCACAGCATCGTCAGGCTCTTCAGGAGGAGCACGAGTTCGCCGAGCCAAAAGATCCTGATTATCCATATCCGCAT
>SLHT01000100.1 GCA_007136055.1 Syntrophomonadaceae bacterium | reverse complement strand
TCGCTTCATTCGGGCAATTTTAGCCGGTGAAGAGTTGATCATTTACGGCAGTGGGGAACAGACTCGCGATTTTACCTTCGTTGACGATATAGTAGATGCGAATGTGCTGGCGGCGCGGACGGAAAACTTGGAAGGTCGGGTTTACAATATTGGTGGAGGCAGCCGTATTTCGGTAAACGGTGTGCTTGAAATACTCAGCCGGTTAGCGGGAAGAAGGGTCAAAGCCCGCCATGAGCCGATCCAGGCCGGAGACCCACCACACACCTACGCCGACACCTCGCGGGCCAAAGCAGAACTTGACTTTAGCCCGCAAATCCCGCTGGAAGAAGGGCTTTCGATCATGTTGAATAATTTCGAGTGAAATAGAGGACGAGCAGGGCGCCGGCTGTGGCGGCGATGATGATGCCAACGCTTAAGTGAGGGGGCAGGAGGATGCGGGTCGAGCCTAAAATTAGACCTGCCAGGAGAAATGAAATAGCGTGCTGGTAGCGTCGGTAGAGGGCAGAGAGGACGCGGGCCAGGCCGAGAAGGCCTACGGCGAAGCCGGCGGTCAGAACGCCGAGGTTAAGCCACTGCCAGCTTCTGACAGCAAAGATAACATCCTCGTAAAGGTTAATAATAATCAGGATCGCACTGCCTGAAACGCCGGGCAGGAGCATGGTGGCGCTGGCCAGGGCTCCCCCGAGGAAAAAGTGCAGTAGCCCACCCGGCGGAAATACAGTAAAGGTTCGCTCCGGTTCGCAGATCACATACCAGGTTGTAATAAAGCCGGCAGTTCCCAGGATTAAGGGCCAGATATATTTTTTAAGCTCGCCGGCAGGGCCAGAGTTTTTAAAGTTAAAGCGGCAGCTTAAAACAGTCGGAACAGAGGCCAGCAGCATGCCGAGTAAAAAAGCCATGATCAGCAGGGTGTACTGCTCGAGCAGGTAGCTAATCACGCTGACCCCGGCGATAATTCCTCCGATGGCCCCGCCCAGCATGGGCAGGTAAGGTTTAATCCGCAGTGAAGAGAGGTCTTCAAGAAACTGACGGTAAAACCCAAGGATCACGATTACCGTGCCGGCGCTCAGGCCGGGCAGGATTAAGGCTACCCCGATAAATGCCCCCTGCAGTACTTTTAGGACCAAGATTTCCCCCTTAATTGAATAAGACCTTAATATTAATTTCAGTTTTTACGAAGTATCCGGATCACTGCTTAATATTTATTGTGTCGAACTGCTGCTACCTTAAACATTATTATCTGCTATTTCCTTTATTGTCAACACTTACTCTGCAAACTGGCCTTTATTATTAATGAAAAAGTGATATTATTGACTAAGGGTGATAAATAGACCATGGTTCAATTTAAAACGGTTCAGTATGGCAGGGAAGTAGAAGTGATCGGGGTAATTGCTGACACTCATATACCGACCAGAGGCAGGACTTTGCCGCCCGCTATATTTAATCTGTTTAAAGAGGTCCAGCTGATTCTTCATGCCGGTGACCTGGTGGATGAGCAGATAATTGATCAATTATCAACCCTGGCTCCCGTGGAAGCGGTTGCCGGAAACATGGATCCGATTCGACTGCAAAGCCGCCTTGGCCGGTTGAAATTTATCAAGATCGGTGATGTTGGTATCGGGATGCTGCACGGTGATTTGGGGGGACGCAACATTAACTTTGATCAGGCAAAAGAGTTCTTTAAACCGGAAGAGCCCCAAACGATTGTTTTCGGCCACCTGCACGAACCGGTAAATAAAGTACATAACGGCACACTTTATTTTAATCCCGGATCGCTGATAGAACCGCGCCGGTCACCCCTACCTTCTTGTGGAATCCTGCGAATTGACGGTTTACAGGTGAGCGGAGAAATTATTTGCCTTGATTATGAATAACAGAGGAGGTAAGACAATGAGTCAGGAAAAAGCGAATGAGCTAAAAGAAAGAATTTTATTTGAAGCCCAGGCGCAGAAACTGCCCTGCAAGCAGGCATTTGCAATCGCTTCTGAGGTGGGCTGCACAATAGCAGAGGTTGGTAAGGCCTGTAATGAAACAGGGATCAAGATAGTCAAATGCCAGTTAGGCTGCTTCTAGGCCTCAGCCCGGGATGAGGCGAAAATTACCAAAAAACAAAGTAAATAAAAGAAAAAAAGAGCATAGATGCAAATAATTACAATAAACGTGATGAAAGCCTCTAAACCGGCTTTCATCATGTTTGCCCGCCCACAGGCTATGCAGTATCATTATGTACGATGTTGTTAGCACTCGTTCGTCGAGAGTGCTGCTAAGATGTAAATCTAAAATATTAAATTAAAGGAGGCAGGCTGAATGAATCTCAAACCATTAGCAGACAGGGTTGTTGTCAAGGTTTTAGAGGCAGAAGAAAAGACAGCCAGTGGTATCGTTTTGCCCGACAAGGCAAAAGAAAAACCGCAGGAAGGTGAAGTAAAAGCTGTCGGTACAGGCAAGGTCCTTGATAACGGCACCAAGTTGGAAATGGAAGTTAAAGTAGGGGATAAGATTATTTTTTCACGCTATGCAGGAACAGAAGTTAAAGTAAATGGCGAAGAATACCTGATTTTGCGTCAGGATGATATTTTAGCGCTAATGTAAATTATTCAGGCAAGGTTAGTAAGATCAGTAAGAAGGAGGATAATTAATATGGCAAAACAGATTATTTATAATGAAGAAGCGCGTCGTGCGCTGGAAAGAGGAGTAAACCAGCTGGCGCGAACAGTAACAGTAACTCTCGGGCCGAAAGGCCGTAATGTGGTTTTAGACAAGAAGTTTGGTTCCCCCCAGATTACAAATGATGGTGTAACCATCGCCCGCGAAATTGATTTGGAAGATCCCTTTGAAAATATGGGCGCTCAACTCGTAAAAGAGGTGGCTACCAAGACCAATGATATCGCCGGTGACGGAACAACGACAGCAACCCTGCTGGCCCAGGCTATTATTCGCGACGGCCTGAAAAATGTTGCTGCCGGTGCTAACCCGATGATGATGAAACGCGGCATCCATAAAGCTGTCGATGTTGCCCTCAAGGTACTGGAAGATATGAGCCAGCCTGTTGAAACTAAAGAAGACATTTCGCAGGTTGCCGCTATATCTGCTGCTGATGATGCAATTGGCGAACTGATTGCCGAGTCGATGGAAAAAGTTGGAAAAGACGGCGTGATCACGGTTGAAGAGTCAAAAGGCTTCACTACCGACTTGAAAGTAGTCGAAGGAATGCAATTTGACCGTGGTTACATCTCACCCTACATGGTGACCGACACCGAAAAAATGGAAGCCATTCTTGAAGAACCTTTCATTCTTTTAACTGACCGCAAGGTAAGCAATATTCATGACCTGCTGCCGTTGTTGGAAAAGATTGTCCAGCAGGGCAAATCGCTGATGTTAATTGCAGAAGATGTTGAAGGCGAAGCCCTGGCAACACTGGTAGTCAACAAGCTGCGCGGAACATTTACCTGCGTAGCAGTAAAAGCACCCGGTTTTGGCGATCGCCGCAAAGCGATGCTTGAAGATATCGCAATTTTGACTGGCGGTGAAGTCGTATCGGAAGATATTGGCATTGAAATGAAAAATGTTAATATTGAAATGCTTGGCCGGGCCCGCCAGGTTCGGATTAGCAAAGAAGAGACTGTCATTGTTGACGGTTTTGGCGACAGCGATACAATTAAGAAGCGGATTTCCCAGATTAGAACCCAAATTGAAGATAGCACCTCTGACTTTGACAGCGAAAAACTGCAGGAACGCCTGGCTAAACTTGCCGGCGGTGTTGCTGTTATTGAAGTTGGAGCAGCAACCGAAACCGAAATGAAAGAGAAAAAACTGCGCATAGAGGATGCACTTTCAGCAACCCGCGCTGCTGTTGAAGAAGGTATAGTTCCCGGCGGTGGGATTGCCTATCTGAATGTTGCAAAAGGTTTCGATCAGCTTGAAAAAGAGCTGACCGGAGATGAAGCAACGGGAGCAGCTATCGTTAAGAGGGCCCTGGAAGATCCTGTCCGGGTCATTGCTGACAACGCAGGCGCAGAAGGTTCCGTAGTCGTAGAGAAAATCAAGTCAATGGAAGAAGGCACCGGTTTTAATGCGGCGACCGGAGTTTTTGAGAATATGATCAAAGCAGGTATTGTTGACCCTGCTAAAGTAGCCCGTTCTGCAATCCAGAATTCGGCCAGCATCTCCGCACTATTCCTGACTACAGAAGCAGTAGTCACAGACGCTCCTGAAGAAGAAGGCGGCGGTATGCCAGGCGGCATGCCCGGCGGAGGAATGGGCGGCGGAATGCCAATGATGTAGCTTAATCAGAGACCGGCCTTAAGTCGGAAGATACAGAATAGCCCCCTGCTTAAACTGCAGGGGGCTATTATTTTAATTTAATGGGTTCTGGTAGCAAGTTAGTTAACATTGATCTGTCTGATAAGCGGTGTTCAATTATATTTTACTGTTTATACTTTTTCAAGCGAGGCAATCGACTTATCAATTTCTTCCTGGGGGTATTCGATATCCTTGATTTTGCCTGCCAGGTAGTCATCGTAAGCGGTAAGGTCAAAATGGCCGTGCCCGCTGAAGTTAAAGAGAATTGTTTTTTCTTCCTTTGCTTCTTTACATTCGAGGGCTACATCAATAGCGCCTTTTATCGCGTGGGCTGTTTCAGGCGCCGGCAGGATTCCTTCAGTGCGGGCAAAGGTTAGCGCTGCTTCGAAAACGCCTTCCTGCCCGTACGCCCGGGCTTCGATTAAACCGTCTTTGTAGAGCTGGCTGACCAGGGGCGATTCACCGTGGTAGCGCAGCCCTCCGGCGTGGATACCCGGGGGCATAAAATCGTGCCCGAGTGTATACATCATCAGCATGGGAGTATATTTGGCTACATCCCCGAAATCATAGGTAAATGCGCCTTTGGTCAGGGTGGGACAGGCTTTTGGTTCTACTCCGATGCAAGTTATATTTTTATCATCGCGGATTTTGTCGTGTATGAATGGGAAGCTGATTCCGGCAAAGTTACTGCCGCCGCCACAGCAGCCGATCACGTAATCGGGGTAGTCGTTAACCATTTTGAATTGTTCAAGGCATTCCAGGCCGATCACAGTCTGGTGGAGCATAACATGATTAAGCACGCTGCCCAGGGAATAGTTTGTATCAGGACGACCGGCAGCATCTTCAACGGCTTCGCTGATCGCCAGGCCGAGGCTGCCCATGGAATCAGGGTTTTTTGCAAGCATATCACGCCCGGATTGGGTTAAATCTGTTGGGCTGGCAAATACATTGGCGCCCCAGGTTTCCATCAGGGACCGGCGGTATGGTTTTTGCTGATAACTAACCTTAACCATATAGACAGTGCATTCGAGACCAAAAAAATTACAGGCTAAAGAGAGGGCGCTGCCCCATTGTCCGGCTCCTGTTTCGGTGGAAAGCCGCTTAACGCCAGCCTGCTTATTGTAGTAAGCCTGGGCTACAGCCGTGTTTGGTTTGTGGCTTCCAGCCGGACTGACACCTTCCTGCTTGTAGTAGATTTTTGCCGGGGTGCCGAGGGCTTTTTCAAGGCTGTAAGCCCGGTGGAGAGGGCTCGGTCTCCAAAGGGTGTAAATATCGAGCACTTCTTCAGGAATGTCGATCCAGCGTTCCTGTGACATCTCCTGCTCGATCAGGCTCATGGGGAAAATAGGGCTAAGATCGTCGGGACCGGCCGGTTTCTTGGTAGCTGGGTTTAATGGCGGCTGCATCGGGTTGGGCATATCAGCCTGGATGTTGTACCACTTACGCGGCATTTCCTTTTCAGATAAAATAATTTTGCGTTCTTTCATTTTTAAAAGCCTCCTTTTGATTTAAATATAAAAAACTCTCGTCCTGGGACGAGAGTTGATCGCGGTACCACCCTGGTTACCTGTATATTAACAGGTCACTCTGTCAGATACGGAAAAGCCTGTTTAAAGACTTTCCAAACCTGCTTTCTTTTAACGGTGAAAGCTCCGACCGGGTCTACTCGTGTAAGCTTCACACTTTCAGCCGGCACCTCCGGGACCCATTCACCAGGTTCATCGACACCGGACTTTCAGCTTCGGAAGTTTAATCTTCCTCAATCCGGTTCTCTGGGCCGACAAAATCCAGGCTACTAGTTCCTGTCATCGGTTAGTTATCCTCTTTGATAAAAGACATTAGCACAGCATTATAGATCTGTCAAGCAAAAAATTAAAACTATTTGTCTGCCGGAAATTATCAATGATTTAACGGTCGAAGTAGATGCTTTTTCCTGTTGCTGAAATGGGTACACCAATTGCAACTTCTCCTTCGATCATGCCTGCGCGGAGAGCGGCGACGCCTATGCGGTACATGATGCGGTTGTCTGCATTGAAAAGGGATGCTGTTTTAACGGCTGAGCCCAGGGCTATACCTAAATCGACCATACGCCATGAGCAAAGCGGTCCTTTAAACTCGGAGCCTTCTTTAAGCCGGGTTTCACATTCAGCGCAGGTATCGAAACCGCAGGCCCCGCAGTTAAGCCCCAAATAGGCCGATTCTTTAAGGGATAGTAATAGCACTGCATCGGAATCGCGCACGTTATTACCATCGCGGTCAAAGTTGGGCCGGCCGCTTTCTGCGCCGTATTTGATCATTTCTTCAGCCAGAACGGCCAGTTTAACCCCGCTGATAATTTCGATTTCGATAAAGTCTTCACCTTTTGCTTTAGGCGCTGTCCTGGCGGCAACAGCCATCATACCGGCTATGGTTTTCATCTCATTTTCGATCATATTATCTCCTCCAATATGTTTATTATAAACGATTCCTCATTGTGAGGGCGTTATATGAATTAATGCGCCGGGTTGGCCTTTTAAGTGCCGTTGAAGGGTTGATAATAATCAGAAAATGCAATTAATGAATGTGTTCCGAAATGATCTTCAAAACTATTTCTCTATCTTTTTAGTTCGCTTTTGAAGTTATAAATCCTTTTAAAGTCATTGCAGATTATTTTTAGTTCATAGAAGGATTATTTTCTCTTTATGGCGAAAAGTAAGAAGCGTAAGAAGCTGTCTCAGTTATTTTCAGGGCATGCTTACTTAATAGAAAGATTGTAGCGCCGCTTTTGTTTCAGGGAGAAAATTAAATACACTTATTCGTTAAATATATCATTTTAACGAGGGAAAGTGTGCCTAGGGTTCCGCGGTTTATTTGATTATATACCGGACTGGTCCGAGTGGCACAGGCATCTTTGAAAGTGATTTAATATTTTAAGGATGTCACACCGGAGGGACAAAAGCCCAGGCGGGTAGGTTTCACTCGATGCCTATCTGCCTGGGTTTAATTTGTTGAAAGGGGT
>SLHT01000188.1 GCA_007136055.1 Syntrophomonadaceae bacterium | reverse complement strand
GGCTTTCTGATTTCTGCCGGAAATATTGATTCAATGGTTAACCATTACACTGTGGCCAAAAAAAGAAGAAAAGCGGATGCTTATTCTCCCGGTGGCAGGACGGGCCTGCGCCCTGACAGGGCCTCTATTGTATATGCCCAAAAAGCACGGGAAGCTTTTCCTGATGTTCCGATTATACTGGGCGGCATCGAAGCCAGCCTGCGCAGACTGGCGCACTATGACTACTGGGATGACAGCTTGCGCCGCTCAATTCTGCTTGATTCAAAGGCAAACCTGTTGGTCTATGGCATGGGTGAAAAGGCCATGATTGAAGTAGCCGAAGCGCTGCAGGGCGGGCTGGCGGTTAAAGATATAACTTTCGTCAGGGGCACAGTTTACCGGACTCACGACCTGCCTGCACAGGAAGACACAGTGGTTTTGCCTTCTTTTCGGGAGATCAGCTCTTTGAAAAAGCAGTTTGCCGAAAGTTTTATGATCCAATACCAAAACACCGATTTAATCAAAGCAAAACCTTTGGCCGAACCTTATGAAAATGGTTTTGTGATTCAGAATCCCCCTGCAGAGCCGCTTTCCACTGAAAAGTTAGACATGATTTACCGTCTGCCTTTTTCGCGGAACTACCACCCGTTATATGAAAAAGCCGGAGGAATCCCATCGATCAGTGAAGTTAAGTTCAGCCTGGTCAGCAGCAGGGGCTGCTTCGGTGGGTGCAGCTTTTGTTCGCTCCATTACCACCAGGGCAAATCTATACAAACCAGGAGCATAGAAGCCGTGGTCGAGGAAGCAAAAATAATGATTCGAGATCAAGACTTCAAGGGTTATATTCACGACGTCGGGGGACCTACCGCAAATTTCAGGCAAAGGCCATGCCGAAAACAGGAAAAACAGGGACCCTGCCCCGATAAAGAGTGCCTTTTCCCCGCACCCTGCTCCAACCTGGAAATAGATCACTCGGACTATCTTGAGCTGCTGCGCAGGTTACGCAAACTGGAAGGGGTTAAAAAGGTATTTGTCCGTTCCGGGATACGCCATGATTACCTGCTCTACGATCAAAATGACACTTTTTTTGAAGAGCTCTGCGCCCATCATATCAGCGGGCAGTTAAAGGTCGCTCCCGAGCACGTCTCCCCAAAGGTTTTAGATAAAATGAGCAAGCCTGACAAAAAAGTTTACCTGGAATTTAAGAAGAAATACAAAGCAATCAATAAAAAATACGGTAAAAACCAGTTCCTGGTCCCTTATTTTATATCCAGCCACCCGGGTTCCGATCTGGATGCAGCCATTGAACTGGCTTCATTTATCAAGAAACATGAGCATATGCCTGAGCAGGTCCAGGATTTTTATCCAACCCCAGGAACACTGTCCACCTGCATGTATTATTCGGAATTAGATCCCCGCACAATGAAAGAAATATATGTACCCAAAACACCCTCCGAGAAAGCGATGCAGAAAGCGCTTATTCAATTTAAAAACCCAAAGAACTACCAGCTTGTTTATAAAGCATTAAAACAAGCGGGGCGTAAAGACCTAATTGGTTATGGAATCAAATGCTTACTCAAACCCCGACACGTTATAAAAGGCAAACCGATAAAAAGGGCCAAAAAGAGGGCACGAAAATAATAATGCCCCATACCCTCTGATCATCTTAACCGGCGACTGTTAAGCAAATCAAAAATAAATATAAACAAGGACTGAAGATAAACATGCCTCTTTCTTTTAACAAAACAAAACTGAAAAAAGGGTTTCTCCGTTATATGGCCCTTTTTGCCGGCCTCTTTATTGTTGGCAACGGAATTGTACTAACTATTCATGCCAACCTGGGCGTAAACCCCTGGGATGTTTTGCACATCGGGATTTCAAACCAAACCGGGATTAGTATCGGGCGGGTAATTCAAGCTATAGGCTTGCTGTTAGTAGCAATAAGCTACTTTTTTAAAGTCAGAATCTATATTGGAACAGTACTAAATATGATTTTTCTAGGACTTTTCGTCGACTTGATTATCGAATGGAGTTATATTCCGCAACCGGACCTGCTCTGGCAGCGTATTATGCTTTACCTGGTAGGAGTGATAGTTTTCGGATTTGGTGTAGCCATTTACATCAGCGCTAATCTTGGCGCTGGGCCCAGGGACAGCCTTATGTTGGCCCTTACCAAAGCATCTGCTTACAGGATCGGAACGATTAGAACTTTTATGGAAATAACTACAGCTGCCATCGGCTTTTTTCTCGGGGGACCGCTCGGAATTGGCACCCTGATTTTTGCCCTGACTATCGGATTTTTTATGGAGCTTGGTTTCGCCATCATTAAAAAAATTAAAACAACTACATCGTACGGATTGATATGGCACGGCTACAAAAAACAGGCCAGGGGACTCTAAGTCCGCTTACATGAACAAAGGATATTGTTTGTCTTTAAAGAAGTTATCGCCGTTTCCGATCGAACTAATTATATTAAGCAATCAATATAAAACACTTATGATAGGAGTTGTTAATTTTGAAACATAACGAGATGCAGTGGCAATCAAATGACGGTTTGCCCCTATTTGCCCGGAAATGGGAACCTGAGGGTGATATTAAAGGAGTAATCTGCCTTGTACATGGACATGGCGAGCACAGCGGGCGTTACAATCATTGGGCTGAACGTCTGACCCAGGCTGGTTATGCAGTGGTGACAATGGATCTGCGCGGGCACGGCCGGTCGGGAGGAAAGCGTGGGCATGCCCCTTCTTATGATCACTATACCGACGATGTCAAGCTTTTATTCGATGAATCTGAACGGAGTTTTCCAGGTAAACCGTGTTTCCTCTACGGACACAGCCTTGGCGGCTTGATTGCTCTTTTTTACCTGATCCAGCGGCGTCCAAAGCTTAACGGGGCAGTCATTACCAGCCCGATGCTGGGCGGAGCGATCATGGAACAAAAGGCAAAAGTAGTTATAACCCGCATCCTGGGCTCGATTATTCCTGCGGTTGGCATCCCCACCGGTACGGAACTGGAAGCACTGACCCGCGACAAAACTGTGATCGAAGCGTACCGTAATGACCCGCTTGTTCATGAACAGGGCACTATGCGCATGGGCAAGTGTATGGTGGAAACCATCCTGCAGACTTTCGAACGTGCTTACGAAATAGACCTGCCTCTGCTGATCATGCATGGCACTGAAGACCGCATAACTTATTCTTCAGGTTCTGAGAAACTGGCAGGCTTGGTCTCGGGGGAATGCACCCTTAAACTATGGGGAGGCCTTTACCATGAACTGCATAATGAACCCGAAAAAGGAGAGGTCTTTACCTGCCTGAAGGATTGGCTTGACAGCAAAATCTAATCCCATCCTAAAAGATTCAGGGGTCGCAACTTATCAACAAAAGGTATATTTTAAATGCTATTAGCATTACACCAAATAATACGCGTAAGCTGTTCCTTTAAAGGCGGTTCGGATGTCACCATGGCGAAGGCCCGCCAGGAAAGACAATACGGCAAACCGCCTCAATCATGAATTGGTTTAGGCAATTTTAATTTTTACTGGAAAAGAACAGCTAACCGAAAACAAACTGCCATCCAATGCATTTAAGCTCCGTGCGTTCTGAGGTTTATTTTGGGAATAGGATAATCGTCTTTGAGAATGTTTACCTCCACCTGCGACCTTCTTGATTGATCTTTATAAACTATTTCTACCTCGCTGTATTTACCCTGGCGGTAGTTGTTGCTGATACCGTCGTCAAAGTAGAGATTTAAGTATCCATCCGCACCTGAGTAGCAATGCGCGGTTATTATATTTTCCTCCTTATCCCCCCAATCATAAGAAGGCAGTTCATCTAACGGCAAAACGGTTCCGGCCCTGACAAAGAGAGGCAGTTTATCCAGGGGTGCTTCGACAGTTATGTACTGTCCACCTAACAGCTTCTGATCAGTCCAGTAGTCATACCAGCTTCCTGCAGGCAGGTACACTATACGTTGATTAAGCCCGGGCCTGAGAATCGGGCAGACCAGCACTCCTTCACCCAGCAGAAACTGGTCATTAATGTGGTAAGTATTTAAATCTTCCTGGAAATGATAAAATAAAGGCCTGATCACCGGCTGCCCGGTAAGTGCACTTTCTCTCATCAGGTTATAAAAATAGGTTAAAAACCGGTAGCGCAGTCGGATGTATGTACGCACATTTTCGAGAACCCCGGGAGAATATGTCCAGGGTTCCTGGCGGACTGTGTCAATTTCAGAATGGTTACGAAAAAATGGATAAAAAGCGCCTACCTGGGTCCAGCGAATAAGCAATTCGCCACTGCAATCACCCCTATAGCCACCCACATCTGCACCGACAAAGGAATAGCCGCTTAAACCGAGGTTTAAAAGCATGGGAATGCTGTTTTCAAGATGTTCCCATACACTGGAATTGTCACCGGTCCACAGGGCAGCATAACGCTGACTCCCTGAAAAAGCGGCACGGGTTAGAACAAAAGGCCTTTTATCTGGCAGCAGCTTTTCCAGGGCGGTTCGGGTTGACATGGTCTGCAGCATGGCGTAAATATTATGTACTCCCCGGTGAGAAAATTCATCCCCGCCGTCCGTTCTATGAACAGCATCATCCGGCAAAGTTCCAATCTCCTGCGTAAAATCGGAAGGTTCATTCATATCATTCCAGATGCCTTCAACTCCGCATTCAAGCAGCCACCGATATTTTTCTCCCCACCACTGCCGCACTTCAGCTTGCAGAAAGTCGGGAAAAACTGCCGGTTTAGGCCACACTTCTCCGTAATATACTTCGCCTGACGGCCGGGTAACATAGTAATTATTTTTCAAACCTTCTTCATAAACACCATAACCTTCTTCAGCCTTTATCCCGGGATTAACTATAACAACCACTAAAAATCCCATATCTTTAAGCTTTTGCAGCATGCTTTCAAAGTTCTTGAAACGCTCCCGATCAACGGTAAATACCTTATAAGCATCCATGTAATGAATGTCCATGTAAAGCACATTACAGGGAATATCATTACTGCGCAAGCCTTCAGCAACGGCAAGCAGTTCTTCTTCGCTACTGTAACTGTAACGGCTCTGATGATAGCCGAGAACATTTTTACGGGGTAGTGGTACGGTCCCGGTTAAGTGCCCGTATCCCTTCACCACATCGGCTACCTGCGGGCCACCAATGAAGTAGTAGTCGAGATTGCCACCATCAGCCTGAAAACTGATCACATCAGGATCACTTTTGCCAAAATCAAAATAAGTGCGATGCGTATTATCAAAATAAATGCCGTAGGCCAAATCCGGTGAAGCACCAATATAAAAGGGAATAGCTGTGTGCATCTCCTCTTCCTGGGTATGCTGGATCGGGTTGTGATAGAGCACATCGCTACAGTAATTTGTTGTTTTTGTCCCCATTTGGTTTAGCCAGGTATATTTTTCACCATTACCGTAAATACCCGCTTCTTTCATCTTTTTCTTCATGATTAGTTTATCAGCAGGGGATACCAAAATATCTTCACTGTAAATTTTGCCACTCTGATCGGAAATTATAACTGCAAGGGTTTCCGGGTTAACATCAATTACCATGTTGCCCGTGTGCATTTTATGACCATCAATTTGTACTTCCCTCTCTTCCGGGACAGCGATAACAGCAATGGTAGATACAGGCAGATCCTGGTTACTGCTATAAGCAAAGCGAACAATTTCTTCACCATAAAATAAAATATGCAGGCAGGCCTGCTTTCCTGTAACCATAAAACCTTTACCATTTTGCCTGATCATAAATAGCGGACACCCCTTTTAGGTAATATCTTCAAGCTCAATACCCGCAACTTAATGATAAACATAATCAGCTGGGCCGGTGCCTCCTACAACATTATCATTATAGAAAACCGATTTCCCATTGTCAAAACTTTTTTGTTAAAGTATTAACATAATTATCTAAAACAGCTATAATACCCGGAGGTGCTTTAAATCCTGGGATTCTTTGTTTGGATAGTTACAGGTAAGGTTACCCTTTTTGGAAAGAAAATAAATTTAACCCCTTGCAATTTCCTTTTGATAGTTTGACTGTCCCTGATAGTAGTGCGAGTCACATTATCATCTCCAATATTTTATTCTAAAAAGGAGGCGCAGCCTTTACAGGCTGCGCCACATCTATGATAAAGAGGGGGTCAACCTAATAATAGAACATAAACTTTACAGCTAGATTTCAGTTTATTTTATCGCTGTTAAATCCAAGTTAATTTAAGTTTTGAATCCACTCTTTTACCTGTTCCTCAACTTTATCCCTAATTTCCCTGAACTTGATCAACTTTTCTTCTTCACTACCTTCAACAGCAGCAGGATCCTCAAAATCCCAGCTGATTCGTTTTAAAACACCGGGAAATGTGCTGGGGCATCTTTCTTCCGCGTTTGAACAAACCGTAATCAGAGAACCAAAATGTTCTTTACCCATATACTCGGCAAGGTCTTTGGAATACTGCCCTTCCATACTTACTCCCGCTTCAGCCATGACCTTTTCTGTCAGGGGATTAATACCATGCGGTTCAACTCCGGCACTGTATGCTTCAAATTGATCTCTCCCATAATGGCGTAAAAAAGCTTCCGCCATCTGGCTGCGTGCTGAATTGCCTGTGCATAGGAAAAGCACTTTATGTTTTTTCATATTACACCTCTTGTGAATTAATCATTAAGATTTCTTTTTTGACCCGTAGCCAGGAAAATCACCTCTTCGGCAATATTGGTGGCATGATCAGAAATCCGCTCCAGCCAGCGGCCGACAAAAAGCAGGTGAGTAGCCTGGGTAATTGTTTTCGGATTTTCCATCATGATCGTTAGAAGTTCCCTGAATATCTGGCCGAAGAGCTTATCAACCTCATCATCGTCTCTGCCAACAGCAACTGCCAGATCAACATCTTCCCTTACATATGCATCCAGTGAATGTTTGACCATTTTTTGGCTTAATACTGCCATTCTTGGTATATCAACCAGCGGTTTTATAAGCGGTTCATCTGCAATACGCAGGGTAATCTTGGCAATACTGGTCGCATAATCTCCCATCCGCTCGAGATCATTTATCATCTTAAAAAGGGTGGCCACCCTCCGCAAATCTTTAGCCATTGGCTGTTGTGTAGCAATCACTTCCAGGCATTTTTCTTCTATCTCCTGCTCCAGGTTATCTATTAGATCATCGGCTGTAATAACTTCTTGCGCCAATTCAAGGTTTTGATTTTTCAAAGCTTCGATGCAGCGGGCTATTGAATCCTCAACCAGGCTGCCCATCTGCTGCAGTTTCTCCTCCAGATGTTTCATCTTTTCTTCATAAACAACTTTGCGTTCTGTCGCATGTTCTGAACTACTCACTTTATATCTCTC
>SLHT01000223.1 GCA_007136055.1 Syntrophomonadaceae bacterium | reverse complement strand
TCTAATCCGCTCTGGTTGCCTCGTTTAAAGCTGCAAATGCCTGGAATTAAGCTTATTCGACAATGGTTATGTTTTTACAATAACAAAGAGGTAGTTTATTAGCAGGTATAAGTTACAGCTGCTTTTCAGATTTTAGCATTTCTTTAGTCAGGCGGATAGTAACTTCAATATAATCTTTTTCTATCGTTTCATCAACTTCCGGGTATAATCCGGACCTTTGTATAATCGATACTGCCTCCCTAATTGTATTTAAGACAATACGCATATCCCTGATTATAGGTTTCGAGCGCTTAAGTTTTTTCAGATCTTTCGATTGTCCGCTACTTTTATTGATGCGCTTTTCAGCCTGCTGAACAGTCAGCCCTCTTTCGGATATTTCCTGAATTATCTTCAACTGCTGCTCCCCTGATTCCAGCTTGAGCAAAGCTCTTGCGTGTCTTTCCGACAAACCTTTTTGTAGCAGTTGATCGCGGATCGGTTTTTCCAGTTTAAGCAGCCTTATCTTGTTGGCAATTGCAGACTGGCTTTTACCCAGCCTTTGAGCAAGCACTTCCTGGGTCAGGTTAAAATTCTTCATTAAACTTAGATAGCCTATCGCCTCTTCAATATAGTTCAAATTCTCGCGCTGCAGGTTTTCAATAAGCGCAATGGTAGCCATATCGCTATCAGAAAGGGTTTTTACCGCCGCCGAAATAGTTTTCCAACCAAGCTTACGACAGGCTAAATACCTTCTTTCCCCTACAACGAGCTGATAGCTACTGCCTGATCGCCTCACTACCACAGGCTGTATTAATCCGCTTGTTTTAATGGATTGGGCTAGTTCCTCAATTCTTTCTTCCTCGATTTTTCTGCGTGGTTGAAAAGGGTTTACTGTTATTTTTTCGATATCAATAGCTACAACTTTTTCTGTAACCGGTTCCGTTTTTTTAATTGCAAACTGTTCCCCATTCTTGTCGCTCATTATACCAACGCCTTTTTTATATTTCGTTGCTTACTTCCTAATTAGACAGTTAATGATTCTTTCCTTCAAGCAATCCCGATTTTTCTTATGAAGTCAGGTTAGCCTGGTAGCGGTTTTCTCCCAGGTTTGCCAACAGCCCGTGGATACTGGGAGGGAGTACTTCCTGCTTTTTTAATAACATATAGCGATCGCTTTTCCCCAGTTATCAGGGTATATTCGTACACTTTTTCAATATGGCCGCCGCACAATTTAATTGCGCAATCTGCTTCTTTCGCTTCCTTTACTCCACGAGGGCCCTTGTATATCAGCGCCTGTCCGCCAAGCTTTAAAAGCGGCAATGTAAATTCGGCAAGAACAGCTGTCTGAGCAACTGCACGGCACAAAACATAGTCATAGCGCTCACGATGTTCTGGATCCTGACCTATTGTCTCAGCTCGCTCGTTTATATAATAAATCCGATTCAAACCAAGCTGTTCCGCTGTGTTTTGTAAAAACACTATTTTTCTTTTGTTGGCATCAGCTAGAGTGATCGGTATACGCGGTATATATATTTTGATCGGTATCCCCGGCAATCCGCCACCGCTGCCAAGATCAAATACCCTGCCAGTTTCTTCTAACCTAATTAATTTTAATGGATAAAGTGAGTCATACAACTGCTTGTTAATTAAGCCCTCAATAGTCCTCTCTCCGGTTAATCTTTGCTTTTGCAATCCCTGCATCAGCAGTTGAGCATACATAAGCAGCCTTTTTTTTGCCAACCCATCAATCTGTAAATCAAGGCGGCTGGTTAATTGATCAATTAGCGTTAAACTGGCCTTTTGCGGCATATTAATCCCGCTTTCTTCTTATTTGCCCAGACAAAATTCGCTAAAGATTTTATCCAGTAGCGCATCACTAACCGTGTCCCCGGATATTTCACCTAACAAATTCCATGCGTTTTGAAGCTCCATGCTGACTAATTCAAGCGGTTGAGAATCAAGAGCCGTTATTGCAGTTTCTATAATACCTAATGTTTCTAACAGTATTTCTTCATGCCTTAATGAAACAACGGCCGGGCATTCAGAAGATACACCCAATAAATTGTCCAGCTGACTGGTCACCGCATCCTCCAGCATGCTGATTCCTTCACCGGTTATGGCCGCAGTTTTTATAATATCAGCGTCAGGATGAAGATCCTGAAGTATTTCTATAGATATTTTTTGATCCAGGTCCTTTTTGTTAACAACAATGACGAGACCCTGATCTTGGCTGCGCAGCATAGCAATATCTTTGTCTTCTTTATCCCAGGGGGCCGATCCGTCCAACACCAATATCAGCAACCTGGCCTGACCTGCAGCTTTCCTGGAGCGCTCAATGCCCTCTTTTTCTACCGGGTCATAGGTTCCCTGTATCCCGGCCGTATCAACCAGCCGGATCGGATAACCGCCCAGGTTCATGAAGCCTTCCAGCATATCACGGGTAGTTCCCGGCACTTCGTGAACTATAGCTCTTTGTTGGCGTAACAGTGCATTGAGCAGTGAAGATTTACCTACATTAGGTTTTCCAATAATGGCAACGCTTACTCCTTCCTGGTAAACTCTATTTCTCTCCACGCCCTGTAATAATTCGCTTATTTCTTTATGCAGCTGCTCCAAACCGCGTTTAAGTTGCCCTGGGAAAATAACTTCACCTTCATATTCTTCAGGATAATCAAACCATGCTTCAAGCGGGGCCCGCATTTCTATAATATAATCTCTCATTCGACTTACTATATGAGTAAGCTCTCCCTGCAAGGTCCTGGTAGCAACCTGGACAGCTTCCTCTGAACGCGCTCGGACAATATTCATAACCGCTTCAGCCTGACTAAGGTCAATCCTTCCATTTACAAAAGCCCGCTTTGTAAATTCCCCGGGTTCTGCCAGCCTGGCGCCATTTTCAATTACTAACTTAAGAATGATGCGTAAAGTCAGGATCCCGCTGTGGCAGTTGATTTCCACAACATCTTCACGAGTATAAGTATGCGGAGCGGGCATAAATGCAATTAACACTTCATCAATTCTCTGCCCTTCCTGGTTGTGAATGTATCCATGGTACAGGTAACGGGGCTCTGGAAATGATCTTGTCCTGCTTCGTGAACACTCAAATATACTTAAGGCAATTACGTAAGCCTGCGGTCCACTTATACGGACAATTCCAATTCCTCCCTCTCCCAAAGGAGTGCTTATTGCTGCGATGGTCTCTGCCTGATTCACTTTACTCCTCCTAAAAAGCATTAAAAAGCCGCCCCTTAAAAAGGGGCGGCGCCTCATGACCATTTTATCTTGGCGCTATAACAACTTTCCTATGCGGTTCCTCCCCATCACTATATGTAGTAACTTCCGGGGCATCATGAAGAGCGAGGTGGATAATCCTTCTTTCCTGCGGGGTCATCGGTTCCAAAGCCTGTTCCCGGCCTTCCTGCCTGACTTTACGAGCAACATTTTTGGCCAGTTGGGTCAATGTTTTTTCTCTTCTGGAGCGGTAATTTTCGACATCTAAAACAACCATTTTGTTCAATCCGGCAAACTGTCTTTTCATAACCACGTTAAGCAAATACTGCATGTCGCTGAGTGTTTTGCCACGACGTCCGATCAATGCTCCTACATTACTGCCCGATACTTCTGCTTCCAGTTTTTCGCCATCTTCTTTAACACTGATACTGCCTTCTATATTCATAAACTGAAGCAGCTCTTCAAGGTATACTTGTAAGTATTGAGACGGTTTCCTTTTTGCCCTTACAATCACCCTGGCATCTTTATTCCCAATAATCCCCAGCAGGCCCTGTGCTGGTTTGTCCAATACTTCAACTTCAGCATTCTCTCTCTTAATGCCAAGTGAAGCAAGGGCTTCTTCAACAGCCTCGTCCATTGTCCGGCCTGTAGCCTCATACTCTTTCATTTCTTACCCTTCCCTTTTTTGCCTTTTTTTTTATCTTCTGGCCCGGTGTAACTCTCGTTATTGTCTTTAGCTGGCTTGACTTGTAGGAATTCTAATTCTTTATCCCGCTTTGTCGGCTCCCCATCTATCTTTGTTGAACCCTGTTTTGCGCCGCTTTTCATTTTCTTAGCAGAAGCTGCTTTTTCTTTTTTTAGAGGAACCTTTTCAGGTTTCCCTTTTTTGTCTTCCTTACCTTCAAGCTTAATTTCTTCTTTAACTTCTTCTTTAACTTTATCCATACCAACAATTAATTTATGTTGTCCTATTGAAAATACATTGTTCATAACCCAGTATATAACCAACCCGACTGGAAATTGAAAGCTAAAGACAGTAATCATCACCGGCATCATATACATCAGCATTTTTTGACTGCTATCAGCTGGCATTGACATCTTTGAATATATGTATGTCGTTGCCCCGGCAATTAGGGGAAATATGTATAGTATTCCTATATCTGCTATAAAGCTTTCCACGCTTAAACTTGATATCGGCATGTGAAGCAGGTTAATCACTTCTGCCTGCTGGAAAAGGTACGGATTAACAACATCCATATCCAGGAATAAATCTGGTTCTCTCAACAGCCTGAAAACACCAATAAGCACTGGGAACTGGACCAACAATGGCAGGCAACCCGCAAGTGGATTCATGTTGTTTTCTTTCATAAATTCTTGGACTGCCTTGTTTTGTTTCTCCTTATCATCTTTATATTTCTGTTGTATTTTTTTCATTTCAGGCTGTAAAACCTGCATTTTTTTTGCCGATTTTATCTGTTTGTTGTTAAGGGGAAAAGTAACCAGCTTGACCATCAAAGTCATAATTATGATGGCAACCCCAAAGTTTGGAATATATCCGTAAATAAAGCTGATCAGAACACTGAACACTTCAGCAATAGCATCAATCATTTATTCGCCTCCTACAATCATAATTACTCAACAGGATGATAACCACCGGGATTAAAAGGATGGCAGTTCAAAATTCTTTTACCACCCATTAACAGACCTTTTAAAATACCATGTTTTGATATCGCTTCATAGGTATATTGCGAACAAGAAGGATAAAAACGGCAGATTTGAGGTTTCAGCGGAGAAACAAACCGCATATAGAAGCTGATCAGTTTCAAACACAGGTTTGTCGCAAGACATTCTGTTAGCTTAACCGTTTTTTTAAAAACAATTGTCCTTTCCGGCAATGATTATACAACTCCTTGCATGCTTCATGAAAAGTAACATCTACTGCCGGTTTCCGTGCAATCAATATAAAATCATAACCCTTGCAAAGCTGCTTCTCTACCCTTTTAAAAGCTTCTCTATAAATTCTTTTGATTCTATTTCGAACAACACTTTTACCAACTTTTTTACTGATTGAAAAACCGATACGGTTATAGACTCGCCCGTTAGGGCAGTAATAAAGGACGATGTTTCTAGATACAACCGTCCTGCCGTAGCGGTACACCCTCTTGAACTCCCAATTTTTTTTTAATCTAAGCAATTCCTTTGTTTCAGGCACTTAGTTTTTTTCTCATTCTCTGTCGTCTTCTCTTTATTACCTGCCTGCCGGCACGACTTCTCATTCTTTTTAAAAACCCGTGCACCCTTTTGCGCTGCTTCTTTTTTGGCTGATATGTTCTTTTCATAATTTCTCCTTCTTGTTACATTCAGATTACAAAAAGTATACAGTAATAAAAGGAAACATGTCAAGAAAACCGCTTTAATTAAAACTTGAAGGTGTTTTGCAAGCGCTAAACTTTTCTTTGCAGGCCGTGCTTAAATCTGTTAATATGTTTTTAAAAGACAGTATTTTATATTACCTAATTTAGGGTTTTCCACATACGTTGTTAACAACCTTTTTTATGTTAACAACCACCCTTCCCATCTCTTCTTATCGGGGGTTTATGGATGAATAGCCACCTTCATGAAATCTGGCAGCGTACTCTTGCTGAGTTAAGCAAAGGTTTAAACAAACCAAGTTTTGAGACCTGGTTTAACCTGACCAAACCAATTTCTTTTGAAAATAGCTGCCTGGTAATTGAAGTTCCAAATGACTTTACAAAAGAATGGTTCGAAACTAGGTACAGAGACCAAATAATCCAGGCATTGAGAGAAATAACTGCAGAAGAACACAAGGTTAGTTTTGTGATTGCTTCTGAATTTCAGGACAACAAAAGCACTTCTTCACCGGACGAACAGTTTAACCAGTATGCAGATTTTAACTCTTCAATAAAAGAAGATAGCCAATTAAAAAACAAATATATTTCCACCTTTAATCCCCGCTATACTTTTGATACATTTGTTGTAGGAGCATGCAACCGTCTTTCTCATGCTGCCTCACTTGCAGTTGCCGAAAGTCCGGCACGTGCTTATAACCCTCTTTTTATATATGGGGGCGTGGGACTCGGAAAAACTCATCTTCTTCATGCAATCGGTCAGTATTCTTTAATCAACCATGAATTTAACAGAGTTTTTTATTTTTCATCGGAAAAATTCACCAATGAATTTATCAATTCAATACGTGACAATAAAACCCTTGACTTTAGAAATAAATACCGTAACATGGACATTCTTTTAATTGATGACGTTCAGTTTTTAGCCGGCAAAGAGCAAACACAGGAAGAATTCTTTCACACATTTAATGCCCTTCATGATAATAATAAACAAATAATTATTTCAAGCGATCGTCCTCCCAAAGAAATTCCTACTTTAGAAGATCGCCTTCGTTCTCGTTTTGAATGGGGTTTAATTACCGATCTGCAAACACCTGATCTTGAAACGCGAACAGCTATATTGAAAAAGAAAGCTCTATCCGACAATATTGATATCCCCGACCATGTTCTTCAGTATATTGCCGGCAAAGTAATTACCAATATACGGGAACTTGAAGGCGCACTGATTCGTATTGTGGCTTACGCTTCCCTTTCAGAAACGCCGGTTACATTAGAGTTAACAGAAAAAGCTCTCCAGGATATTATTTTTACCAGGCAAAAACCCATTACCATAAAAATGGTAATTCAGGCTACTGCAGATAATTTTAATATCACTCCTGAAGAACTTCTGTCAAAAAAAAGAACACAAGATATTGCCATGACCAGGCAGGTTGCAATGTATCTTTGCCGAATGTTAACGGACTTTTCGCTACCAAAGATCGGAGAAGAATTTGGAGGCAGGGACCATACAACTGTATTACATGCTTTTAAAAAAATTAACACCTTAATTAGTAATAATAGTGACCTTAAAAACCGCATTGAAATGATTAAACATAATATCCTTGATAACTCCTGATTAATCTGTTTATAAACTGTGCTTAAGTAAAGATATAATAAATATTCAAGTTCTTTATCCTGCTTTAAACATTTTTTAAAGACCTTATGCACAGATAATAATTATAAATAACCCTTTACTGGCAATATTTTTTGCACCTATTAGCCTTATGCACAGGGACTACTACTTTTACTGTTTATATATATAAAAAAATCTTTTTCTTTAT
>SLHT01000060.1 GCA_007136055.1 Syntrophomonadaceae bacterium | reverse complement strand
GTATCTACCTGGTGCCAATTATCATGAATATTATAGCACTAGGTATATTAGATTGGACCTACTAAAATCTACTCATAAAATAAAATAGTGGGGTCAGGTCTTGAAAAGCAACACCCCACTTTTACAGTTTAAAATGACGAAAGCCCCAGCTATGTAGAAAGCACGGGGCTTTTTTGATTTTGCGGTAAAATATTTATGTTATGCTACAGAGTAATATTTTTCAAGAATTTGTTAAAAACCTCCTGCCGCAAATAGATATTGTAGCAATCTGTGCCGTATGTATCCTGGATTAATTCGTAGTCCAGGGCAATTTCGTCCTCATCCGAGTATGCCAGCGTGTCCACGAGAATGCCTTTTTTATCACGAATTTTTTGAAACGCAATGGCCCCGCCGACATCGTCTAGGTGAACAATGCCGCCCTTTAAAACCTGGCACGTCGCAGCACCGAGCGCCCTGGCAATTCGTTCGGCTGAGAGGGCCTTTTCTCTCATGTGGTACTGAATGATTCGGATGATAAGCAGTGCGACAAAACAGATCAGGAAGTGCGCCCTTATATGCTCATTGGTACTGACAAACACAGGTCTGGCATAAAGGTCTGATTTCATAACTGTAAAGGACTGCTCTATGCGCCAAAGTCCGCTGTAGACCTGGCGCATTTTGCGCTCATCATAGTCAAGTTCGCTGGTGATAATGCAAAAATACCTGTCAAAGATCGCATCTATCTCTGCCTTTTCTAAGTCCACGGAGCGCCGCTTTTTCGTGTTCTCCAAAACTTCACCGGTCTTTTTGTCGATGATACTTTCTTTTGTATATTCATCAACACCCTTTTTGATGCTGTAGGCATTGTTCTTTACAGAGCATGCAGCTTTATTAAGCTTTTCCTCCCGCTTTCCTTTTTTACCTTTTAGGACTTGCGAGAAAACGAAGCCATCACCACTTTCTACGATCATATCAATGTTTTTTGAAGAATTGACCCCTTTATCAGCAACCACGACCAGCCTGCCCAGCCCGTATGACTCTTTGACGTCATTCATGGTCGGCTGAAGGGTAAGTGACTCGCTCGTATTGCCGGGGAAGATCGACATGCTGATCGGAAGTCCCTTTGAATCAATGAAAAGGCCCATTGCTGTGATTGGGCTGGTAAGGTGCTCCTTCGACACGCCTCTTTTGCGCAGGTCCTCTTCGCCATTTGGAAAGTCAATCTCAAAAAAGTAGTTGGTTACGTCATAGAATGCGTAAGATAGATCCCGGCCAATAGTCTCCTTGACTCGCTCATTCAAATGGCGCTGTAACTCCACCTCGAAGTTCGCGAAGTGATCTAGTGAGCGGTATATATCCGGCAGAGTAAAATCCGTACACATCTCGTAGAAACCATTTTTCAGCTGGAAGGTAGCACGTTTCGAGTCTGGGCGCAGGATCCTTAAAAATACCAGGAATTTGAATATGTCGCCAGGGGAATACTTGCCCCGAAATCTTTGTGCTTTTTTCATAGCCCTTAATGAATGAATCAATATCAAGCAAATCATAGACAGCCTCAAGAAATTTGTATCCATAGTTATGCCGCCGGTTTTCCTCACTGTACATTTTTGCTGTTCCTGCAGCTTCAATTCGAAGCGGAGTGTTTTCTTTTTTGTAGCTGGCGTTAAAATCTTCAACTTCTTGCAGGAACTTCTCGGAATCTTCCTGGTTTTCAAGATAACCGAAACTTTTTATAGTTCTTTGCTTTGTGGGTTGACCCGGTCCAGGACGATAGCCTTCGACTACCCGGACATCAGTTTTCGAAACGCCGCCCCGCTTTTTTATGTCTTTTTTTTCATAGCAGATCGCCTCATTTCTAATGTCGCAAATCTGCAGCATAACGTTAATAGAAAAAATAAAAAAACGCAGAAATCTTCGTCTTTAAAGGGTTTTTCTGTGTTCTTCACGTTCAATTTACTATGCTAATTGTAAAAGTCGGGGGGGGGGGAAATTACTGTGCTTTCTATGTTATAATATAGACATGGCAGAATATAACTTTACCCGCTATTTTGAAAAAGAAGTCCTTCGCAAACGTCCTTATTTGCAGAAAAAATGGTGTATATGTGGTGGAAAATCCAATTGCTCAAGAAGTGCAAGAATATAATCGTTACCGTTTTTGGGGAGAGATTGAGGAACTAGATGGTAAGATACTAAGAGTTGTCACTTTGGAAGATAAGAAAACCATACACAATGCTTTTCCGGATAGGAGGTTTAAAAGATGAAGTTAAGTTATTATACTGACACAGATTCACTGTACATTGATTTATCCGAAAAGGAAAGTGTTGAAACAATAGAAATTGCTCTTGGCATTAATCTTGATTTAGATGAGGCAGGAGAAGCAGTAGGGATTGATATAGATAACGCTAGCAAAAAACTAAATTTAAAAGAACTCACTATTAATCAACTTCCTTCAAAAGTTGTGGTTGAAAATTAATGCCCGGTCGAAATTTCCAGGGCATTCGCCCTTCCAATTTCTCCCTAAAGGGGTCTGTCCCTCCTGAAAAATCTAGTTATGAAAACACAAAGGGTCACCCCAAACCGCCCCTCTGTGCTCCCTGGAGGTGATAATTGTGTTTTGTCCTAAATGCAGGGATGAATTTATTAAAGGCATTACTGAATGCCCAGACTGTAAAGCCCCACTGGTTAATGAACTTTCTGTTGAAGAAGGACCAACATACGAACCGATTTATGTTGATTTGGTTACCGTTATGGAAAGCGGTGATCCTGGTTTAATCATGGTTGCAAAATCACTGCTTGAAAATGCCGGTATCAGGTATTACGCCAAAGGTGAGACAGCACAACATTTATTTGGAGGTGGCACTATCGGTACGGGGTTTAATCCACTGACGGGTCCAACACAGATAAAAGTAAGCAAAGTTGATCTGGAAGAAGCTTTGGAATTGCTAAAAGATATATTAGAGTAATGAGTCAGAGGGAAATCGAAACACAGGGGGGACGGTTTTTTCTGTTGTATCAGCAGCCTCATTTTACTTCATTAATGTAGGGTAATTCTATGCCAAGAAATGCCAGGAAGAAAAGCTGCACATGCATGTATCGTTTAGTTTCTCGTGGTATCAATGAAAAGGGAACACAGAAGAACCGTCAGACTGTGTGATAATGCGTATTTTTTGACAAATAAAGGTACACAATAACTAACTCGGTTAGGAAAGCGGCAAAGATAACAGGTACGAAAGCATTAATTATCCCGAACATGATTGCCCCTGAGGTTTTAGCCAGCATTAAAAGGTTAAGGCTGATTGGGGCCAACAGCAGACGTTCAAAAGAGCGGCTTTTTCTTTCTAAGGTGATTGTTACCGCCAGCATGGAAGTGGTGCCGAAAAGTATAAATAAGGCCATCACCCCGGGCAGCAGATCACGCACTTCGACAGCCACCGGGGAGCGGAGGAAAAACATCAGGGTCCAGGCCACTGGAAAGATTAAACCCCAGCTGTTGTTTGGTGGCTTCAAGTAGTAGCTGCGCATATCTTTCATTAAAATGCTGGAAAAAGCAATCCAGGCTTTCATTTTTATGCGTCCCCTTTAGGACCCGGCCCGGCTTTGGCGGGTTGCCCATTTTGCATTTTTTGCAGTTCAATACCGGTGACATCAACGAAAACTTCTTCTAAGGAAGGGCGAACAATTTTAGCTTCTAAAACCGGGATGCCTCTTTCTTCAAAGAACTGCACAAAGGGTAAAAGTGTAAAAGAAGCAGGAGAGTGAATACTGACAGTGCTGTCTTTTCCGGATTTTATATCATAGCTGGGGAAGCTATTCTTAAATTCTGTTTCACCATCAATTAATTAAATGCTTAAATGAATTATTCCCACTATAGAGCAGCAGATCAAGTCCCATATTTATTTTCAAGAGGATGACCTGAAAGTGATGAAGGTGATATATCTGGCATAATTAGTAGAAGCAAATAGTTTTTATTTCCCAATATTAGCCAGAAACTTGGTCTGGTAAGCCAGGGTGCTTGTGGGGCAAATATCGATGCAGTGACCGCAGCCCACACATCTTAAATTATCAACATCCAATGCCTTTTCTGCCTGACTTTTAATATCAATGGTCAGAGGACAGGCCTGGTTACATTTGTTGCATTTTATGCACTCACTTTTATTAGTAACAATTTTTTGCCCGCCAAGCCTTCCTACAAAACTCAAAACAGTGCCTAGCGGGCAGTAGTAGCAGTAACCCCGCCCGTTTAACACCACCCACAAAAACATCATCGCCAGCAGTTCCGCACTGAGATACTTAAATACCTCGGCCTGGGCCAATATCTCGGGATCAAATAAAATGGACAGGCCGCTTAAATAAAGAACCCAGAAGAGAGTGAAGGAGAGGGCCAGCAAAAGCAGCAGCCACTTCAGGCAGCTAAATATTTTCAAAACGGCTGGTTTTACCTTCTTGCGTTTGCCAATGAGCGGAAAAACGGGGGCAAACACTTCGGCGGCAAAGCCATTAAAAAGGCAAAGGGTCGAACACTGCCACCTTCTACCCAGTAGAAGTGTCCCGCCAAAAACAATAATGTTAACTAATGCGAAAAAGATCAACGCTGCAGTAATTCCGGCCGCACCCCAGAGGGGAAAGCGGGTCAGGTAAAAGGAGCTTTCTTCAAAAAAAAGATGCAGTGGGAATGTAGTCCAGGGCAGGGGCATGGAAAACAAGTACAGTTCGGAGACATTTAATAGAAGTGGGCCGATAATATGCACGATCAGGGCAATGATTATAAAACCCTGCAGGTTTCTTTTCCTCATGGTTGTTCTTCCGGAACCGGCGATAACCCTGAGAGTAAGAAAGCTTCCGCAGATAATAAATATTGTCTTTATCCAGTTTTCATAGAAATGCCAGAACCAGGAGATAAATTCTGCTACAGCAGGAGCAGCCCGATCGGCATAGCCGTAATTTAAGCCGGCAATGACCAGGGCCAGGAGAATGTAAGTTGCCAGCATAACTTTGAGGATTTTTATTTCCAGTGTTTTTTCGTTTTTCATCTAGCTCATAATTCCTTCAGAGACAGGGGGTGGGGGTATAGTCTCACAACCTGGTGAATACTTAAAGATGATCTTTAAAAGAGCTGCAGATTAGTTCAATAACCTCTACCTCAGAAAGACTACCCGGGCCATCTCCACTCTGCAGGCCGTAATTGCCAAAAGCGGAGTGGTTTAATTTCTCAACCTCGATAATCTGTGCCCGGGGCGGCAGGTTCTGTTTTGCTTCTTCGTAATTTTCCCTGTTGATGATTAAGTCTTGATCGCCCATGATTGAAATAACTTCACCGCTAAAACTGCTTAAATCCTGGTCGCTGTAGGATCCGAATAAGAAGAGGCTTTCAACTATATTTTCGTGCTCGGCTGTAAAGCGCGCAGCGGATATGCCGCCTAAAGAATGGCCGCCAACCCAGACTTGTTCCAGATCGTAATTATCGATAATTCGTGCCGCCGCATTTATATCAAAGATTGCCGCATTGAAAGGAGCTTTGATAATATATACAGGCGCCTGAAGGCACTCTGCCACATGACCCATCTTGTAGAGGTAAGCCTGTGGTGCAACCAGCCCACCCGGATAAAAAATGATGGCTGGATGTTCGCGGTTTATATTAGCAGGGTTAATCACAAACACCCTGTTTTCTTCATTGATTTTCAGGGTTTCTTTTGCCCCTATTTCTAAAAGGTAAGCTTCTTCTGCCTGGTAGGTTTGGATCAGGGCATAAGCGTAAAAAGCAGCCAGGACGATTAGAATAAATGCCGCTAAGATGAGAATTGCTCTTTTTAGTTTTGCCTTAGATGATGTTTTATTTGCCTTGATTGTAAAGTGCCTCCATTCTTAAGTTTCTTTTTTAAGAGTATAACAGTTTAATTGTTTCTGCTGTTTGCGATAATCTGTTATACCTAATATTAAGCGAAGGAAGCTGAAGCTACTTTTGCCTATCAGCGAAAATCAACCAGCACTTTTAATGTGTTTTTTTCAGCAGCCCTTTCAAATGCCTGCAGCATTTTGTCAGCTGGAAAGATATTTGAGATCAGCGGTTTCACATCCACCGTTTTATTTTCCAGGGCCCTTATTGCTGGTGGGAAAGGGCCGTATCTGCTACCAACCAGGGTTATTTCATTTACGACCAGGTTGCTTAAGTTCAGCTCTTTAGCGCCTGCAACGGTGCTTTTTAATACCAGAATACCGCGTGGTTTTAATATTTCCAGGGCCAGTTCAATTTTTTTGTTAAAAACTACAGCTTTCATGGCTTAGCACCCCTATTTTTACTTTTCCATCTCATTTTCTTTCTTATTATTACTCATTAAAAACCTTCCGCTTGAATATTGGGCTGTTTTAAAAGGTAGTTGTATTGGTTCTTGCGTTTCTCATATTTATCTTACCACAGGGCGTGTCTATTTTAGAAACAAAGCTTACAACAATATGATGCTTTTGTAAAAACTAATCGCACTTACAAATAATCGACTCTATAAATGATTTTAATAAAGCTTTTTTGCGGCAAAGCGTTTAGTTTGCGACAAAATATAATAGTTTTTGCGACTACTCAACCTATTGTCCTTTTTGAATGATAAGCGGCGCCACGGAAATAATTCGAATGTCCCTAAAAATCTGATTTCTGACTTCTAATGCCGGAGACGGTGGAGCCGTCCCCTGTGGCTTAGCGATCTATGCCTAAGTAGTTGGTAGTTTTTTAATTGTTTGGATTTTTTGCAATTTATAGTTATTTGATTTGCAATTTGGGTTAGCATGTATTATACTTTCATTATATATTAAATTATCGTTGCAGATGAATATTATAATATGATATAATACAATAAATGGTTAATTTATAAAATATAGTTTCATCATGGGTTAGGGGTGGCAATTTGAAAGATAAGAAAAAGCACAAGAAGTTAACCTGGCAGAAGTATTTACTATCTGCTTTTGTGATTCTTTTAACATTCTTTTTACTGCTCAGCCTTGGTATTTTTGATGGGTTAGTCACGGCCCAGGGCGAGCCGGAACTGGAAGTGAGCAGTTCATTCAGTGGTAAGCCACTGCTGGGGGGCACAGCTACCCTCTCTGTAAGCATGACAAATATAGGAGATGAACGGGGTTACAACCTTTCCCTGGAGCAGGTTTTTTCTTCAGATCTAGCTGAACCAGATGGTCAGGTCACTTTTCTCAGTGCCACCCTTGATTCCAGCATTGGCGGCGGTCCAATTTTACCGAACTCCACACAACGTGACCCTACAACCGGTAACTTAACCCTCTTTTTTGATAACTTTACTGACTTAGAACCTGGTGAAACAGCAACCCTGAACATCACGGTTAGTATTGCAGATGATGAGTCGTGGGAAGTTGGCGACCTGGTTAAAAGTGAATCAAGTGCACAGTTATATAGCCTTCCGGACGGATCAGATGAACCTAAAACAGATTCTGACACAACAGAAGCAGAAGTAATCCCCATT